>JAYFRX010000192.1:0-5597 GCA_040946945.1 Burkholderia sp.
GGTCTCGGATTCAAGTAACTAATCAGGCCGGTTTTTCTAGATACAGATTTGGGGTAAAACGCATCCCAACTGGAGTCTGAGATGTTGAAGAAGGTAGACGCCGCCAGCGTCGCCGAATTCAAGCGCTCGTCCGTCGGGCGCAAACGCGCTGTCGTCCTGCGCTTGCTGCGCGGCGAATCGATTGACGCGGTGTCTCGCGACGTTGGCGTCACGATCGCCAAGCTCGAACAATGGCGCGAACTCGCCCTGGCAGGCATCGAAGCCGGTTTGAAGTCGCGCCAGCCCGATCCGTTGGAAGTCAAGCTTAAGGAAGCCGTGCATCGCGTCGGCGAACTGACCATGGAGGTCGAAATGCTGCGCATGGAGCGCGAGCGGCAGGAGCGCCGCCCTTTGATCGTCCGGAACTCGTCGACATGAGCCACACGATCTCCGCGACAGGCAAACCCTTCGGATTGCAACGGGTATGCCAGACGCTCGACTTTCCGCGCTCCGCGATCTATGCCGAGCGCGCCAGGGCGTTCAACAAGGTCACCCCACTTGCCCCTGTCCGACACGTGGCCCAAAGCCCAAGGCGCCCGATCACAAGCGGCTCGCAGCTGTTCGCGCCGATCTAACTCGCACGCCGTTCGTCGGCGAAGGGGGCGCGCAAGGTCTGGGCACGCTTGCGCATTCAGGACGACATCCGCATGTCCCGCGCCCGTGTCTCGCCGCTGTCCGCCAAAACGGCCTGCTTTCGCCCCATCGGCAACCGCAGAAACCGCCCAATGCTCACGATGGTCGAATGACGACTGATCGACCTAACGAGATGTGGGGCACCGATGGCGCCAAGGTTCAAACCGTCGATGAGGGCCTGGTCTGGATCTTCGCTGCGGTTGATCATTGCGACGCGGCGTGTGTTGGCATCCACGTCACCAAAGTGGGCGACCGCTTTGCCGCACTGGAGCCAATCAGCCAAGGGGTGCGCGAGCAGTTCGGATCGGTCGAAGCTGATGCCGGCCGCGGACTGTCCCTGCGAATGGATCACGGCTCGCAGTACAGGTCGGACGATTTCCGCGCCCCGCTCAAGTTCTGGGGGATTACGCCGAGCTACGCCTTCGTCGCTGAGCGAGTAGACCAACGGCCTCGCCGAGCGTTTCAATCGGACCATGAAGGAGCAAGCCATCCACGGACGGCTGTTCAACAACGTTGAAGAAATTCGTGCTGCGGCCGTCGCGTTCAAGGACCGATACAATCGCGAATGGCGTCTCGAAAAACTGGGCTTCAAGACACTGCTCGAAGGCCGTCAGGCACCGTTTTTGCCACTGGCCGCCTGATCGCAAAATCGTGTCTAAACAACCGGATCCGGTACACCGCGCCGGCCCTCCAGTGTCTTGATGTTCGAATACTGTTCGAGCAACGCCGCCAATTCCGCATCGATGGCCTGATGGATAACCTGCCGTGCGCCTTGCCGGATCAACTCATCTAGACCGCACGGCCCCTTGATTGCCGTTTCTGCTGCTTGACTGTTCTGCGCTTCCTGCGTACGTTTCGCTATGGTGGTGGGCCTCTGGTTGCTAGGCGTTACCGCGGAAAGCAACATGCTCACGCCACCCCCACCGCCTTCTCAAATCCCTCCCGACCGCCGTACACTAGATTCGACTATTGTTGGGTGTTTGCGGTTGCACAGTTCCATACGGGAAACAGGACGCATGAGTTTGATGACGAAGCTGGGTTTCAGGGAACTGGTGGCCTCATGCCTGATCGCTGCGGGCAGCATCGCCAACGCGCAGGTCAATGTGCTCATCACGGGCGTCGGGTCGACGCAGTTCCCGATCGCCACCGCGAATTTCGTCAACGAAAGCGGCTTGCCGCAATCGGTGGCGGCCGTAGTGCGCGCCGATCTGTCCCGTACCGGCAAGTTCTCGAATGTCGACGCCGGCAGCACGCCGATCCCCGAGACTGCACCGGTCGACTATGGTGCCTGGAAGGCAAAAGGCGCGAACGCGCTGGTCGCCGGCACCGTGAACCGCGACGCCAGCGGCCAGGTGAAGGTCGACTTCATGCTGTTCGACGCGCTCAAGCAGCAAAGCCTCGGCGGCCTCTCGCTGACGGCCGGGGGCGATGCCGAAAGCATGCGCAAGACCGGCCACAAGATCGCCGACTTCATCTACCAGAAGCTGATGGGCGTGCGCGGCGTGTTCAGCACGCGGCTGTCCTACGTGACGCGCTCGGGCGGCAAGTATCGTCTGCTGATTTCCGATTCCGACGGCGAGAACGCGGTGCCGGCGCTGACCAGCTCCGAGCCGATCATCTCGCCGGCTTGGTCACCGAGCGGAACGGAGGTTGCTTACGTGTCCTTCGAACTGCGCAAGCCGGTGGTCTATATCCACGACCTACCGACCGGCCGCCGCTACGTGATTTCGAACCAGAAGGGCAACAACAGCGCGCCGGCCTGGTCGCCGGGCGGCCAGACGCTGGCCGTGGCGCTGTCCCTGACGGGCAATACCCAGATCTACTCGGTCAGTGCGACGGGTACCGGCCTGCGCCGGCTCACCCATAGCAGCTCGATCGATACGGAACCTTTTTACTCTCCTGATGGCCGGTGTATCTATTTCACCAGCGATCGTGGTGGCGCGCCGCAAATCTACCGGATGCCGGCACAGGGCGAAAGCGCCGGCAGCGCGCAGCGCGTGACGTTCACTGGCAGCTACAACACCAGCCCGCGCGTCAGCCCTGACGGCAAGCTACTCGCGTATATCTCGCGTACCGGTGGGGGCTTCAAGCTGTATGTCCAGGATCTGCAAACCGGTACCGCCAACGCGGTCACTAATACGACGCATGACGAATCACCGAGTTTCGCGGCAAACGGTCAGTACATCCTGTACGCGACCCAAGCCAATGGCCGCAGTGTTCTGACCGCCGTCCCCTCGGACGGTAGCTCGCCGCCGCAGATTCTGCCCGTCCAGGGCGTCTCCTTCCGTGAGTCGTCGTGGGGGCCATTTATGCAATGACCACAACAGGAGATTCACTATTATGTCCAATAAAGCTCGCCTGGCACTCGCCGTGATGATGATTAGCGCCCTCGCCGCATGTAAGTCGGACGTCAAGCTCGACGACAAGGCGAACCGGCAAGGCGACGCGCTGCAGACGCAACCGAACCCGACCGACATCGCGCAGGTCAACGTCGATCCGCTGAACGATCCGAACAGCCCGCTGGCCAAGCGCAGCATCTACTTCGACTTTGACAGCTACTCGGTGTCGGACCAGTACCAGTCGCTGCTGGCCCAGCACGCCCAGTACCTGAAGAGCCACCCGGCGCGCCACATCCTGATCCAGGGCAACACCGACGAGCGGGGCACAAGCGAGTACAACCTCGCGCTGGGCCAAAAGCGCGCGGAAGCAGTTCGCCGCGGCCTGTCGCTGCTGGGCGCGCCGGATTCGCAGATGGAATCGGTCAGCCTGGGCAAGGAAAAGCCGCAGGCGCTGGGCCACGACGAAGCCTCGTGGGCGCAGAACCGTCGCGCGGACACCGTCTATCAACAGTAAGCAAGGGAACCCTAGCCGTATGACGCACCGCTTCCCCTGGCTCCGTCCATCCGCCGCGGCCTGTGTCGTCGGTGTAGTGCTCGGCGCGGCACCGGCCTACGCAGGCATGTTCGACGACGACGAAGCCCGTCGCGCCGTGCTCGACTTGCGTAGCCGCACTGACAACCTGACCAACCAGTTATCGGCCGCGCAACGAACGATCCTCAACCAGTCCGCCCGCCTCGACCAGCTCAACCAGCAGGTCGCGACGCTGCGCGGGCAGAACGAGGACCTGACCAACCGCCTGACCACGCTCGAGCGTCAGCAGCGTGGCGGCTACACCGACTTGGACACGCGACTCAAGAAGTTCGAGCCGCAACAGACCACGGTCGATGGCGTCGACGGCACGGTCCAGCCCGGGGAAACGGACGCCTTCAACGCGGCCTCTCAGCAGTTCCGCGCCGGCGACTTCAAGGGCGCGGCGGCCTCGTTCCGCGCCTTCATCGCCAAATATCCGCAGAGCCCCTACCAGCCGGTGGCCCAGTACTGGCTCGGCAACGCGCAGTACGCGCTGCGCGACTACAAGGGCTCGACGGCGACCTGGCAGGCGCTGGTGAAAGCCTCCCCGCGGCACCCGCGCGCCGGCGACGCCCTGGTGGCGATCGGCACCAACCAGCTGGAACAACGCCAGAAAGCGACCGCGAAGCGCACCTTCGAGCAGGTCGTCTCGCAGTTCCAGGGTTCGAGCGCGGCGCAGGCGGCGCAGGCCAAGATCGATTCGATCAAGTAGGCAAAACTGGCGGCGACGAACCCTGTCGAGTAGGGCTTCCGCATGAAGGCCCTTGTCAGGCAAGGCGGTGAATGGACTCACGCACATCGATGTCCCACTCGGCGAGGTTACGGATGTTCTTCAGGCTGACTCTCTTCGGTTGCCGCTGTTGCTGCATGCGCGCCAGGTTCAGCGTGATCTTGCGCACGCACGCGGATTTTTGGCTGCGGCTTTGTTGTGCGTCTGCTGGGCATCTTCGCCCCACGATACGTCGAGCACCCAATGGAGTTATTCTCGATCCCCCAGTGTGCGCGCGCCAGCCGCGACATTTCGACGGCCTTCATCGGCCTGGAACTGATGAGGCAGGTTTGCTGCGTGGTGGCCTGATCGCCGATCTGCCGCGTGCGCGCCATCGTCGCGCGCCGCTGGACAATCCGGCCCGTGTTGTCCGATCTCCGAGAGCCATTAAACGTCCTCGCTCACCCGACACACGCGGGTGTCGATACGTCCGCGCCTTTTGTCATGGGTGGCGTGCTCCCAGTACGGACGCCCCAGCCCGCCAACCTGACCCGAAGCAAACCCATTCACGAATGGCTGTCCGCCAGCATGGGCTGGTTGTCCTTGACCACCAGAACATAGTCCGCGCCGGACGCCCCGATCATCTGGGCGATCCCGCGCTGCGCGACCATCGCGTCGATCGTCACGATCGACCCTGACAGGTTGAGTGCCTCTAGTGGCAACGGAATCGCAGGGATCTCGTTGCTCTTCTCGTCCATTGCGATCTGTCCCAGGCTCAAGCCTTTATTTGATTAGTTACTTGACTCCGAAGCAGGCATGAAATCAAGTATCGGTCCCCAGATGCTTACGAAGCGTGCGCCATGCCCATGAACAGAATCCAGTTTCAGGCCTGTCTGTCGATGAAAGAATTTCAGGAGCAGTACGGCAACGAAGCCCAATGCGAGGCCGCGCTGGTCGAGTCTCGCTGGCCCGATGGCTGGGTGTGCCCTCGATGCAAGGGCACGCGCTACGCCAGCGCCTACAACGGCCGGCGACTGTGGGAATGCCTGAGCCAGTCCTGCCGGTACCAATGCTCGTCGATCGTCGGAACGATATTCGAGAAGACGAAATTGCCGCTGACGACCTGGTTTCTGGCGATTTACCTGGTGACGCAGAGCAAGAACGCCATCAGCGGACTGGAGCTCAAACGCCAGCTGGGCGTGAGCTACAAGACGGTCTGGCTCATCAAGCACAGGTTGCTGGAGACCATGTGGCTGCGCGAAGAGCGACGCCGGCTCGACGAATGGGTCGAGGTCGACGACGCGTA
>JAYFRX010000193.1:0-5581 GCA_040946945.1 Burkholderia sp.
GAGTTGACCCGACAGCTTGCCCAGGACGATCTGGGGCAGCGTCTGCTGAGCATTCCCGGTGTTGGGCCGATCACGGCAAGCGTGCTAGCCACCGAGATGGGCGACGGCAAGCAATACGCGTGCAGCCGGGATTTTGCGGCAGCCACAGGGCTTGTGCCGCGGCAGTACAGCACGGGAGGCCGAGCGACGTTGCTAGGCATTAGCAAACGTGGCGACAAGAATCTGAGGCGTCTGCTGGTGCAATGCGCCAGATCGTACATGCAGCGCCTTGAGCACCAGCGGGGGCGACTCGCCGACTGGGTGCGCGCCATGCGCACGCGCCGACATTCAAACGTGGTGGCGTGTGCGCTGGCGAACAAACTGGCGCGAACGGCATGGGCGCTGGCCACGCGCAATACCGTATTTGATGCATGATCGAGCGCCATGCCTACCTGAGCGCTTGCCCCATAACGATTGACCGAAGTCCCCCACCTGGTTTTGCGATCGCTGAAATTGGATGACGTGAACGGCACACCGGCCTGACGGAAAACCTGTCCATAAAATTGGCCTTCAAGGCCGCGGGCTTTTTCAGGATCGTCAGGCGCAACTCTCATCGTGGCGCGGGGAGCCAATCCCCACAATGACGCCGGATAGATTTAGGCAAGCCAACCACATCATCAAAGATCAGTGTTGCAAAACGGGGGTGGCCATAGATTTTACTGCGGTGCGATCCGGGTTAGACCAGGACCAGATTGTCGCGATGGATCAGCTCCGGCTCGAGCATGTAGCCGAGCACCGTCTCGATCTCGCCGCTCGGCCTGCGCTTGATCAGCTTGGTTTTTGCGCTGCTGTAGTTCGTCAGGCCGCGCGCGAACACGCCCTGCACCGCGCCGATGCCGATTGGCAGCAGAAGACTCTTGCCGCCGCCCACCGTCAGCTTCTCGACCGCGCCAGCATCGACCACCACATGGCCGCACACCGGCAGGTGATCGACCATCTACTGTTTGCGCGCGGTGCGCGCGATCAGCTGGGTGCCGATCACCTCGCCAGCGGCCAGCCGCACCAGCACCTCGGCCTCGCGGCCGCTCGCGATCACGGTGTTGGCACCGCTGCGCGCGGCGCGCTTGGCAGCCAGGATCTTGGTCAGCATGCCGCCACGGCCGAGGCTCGAGCCAGCGCCGCCGGCCATCGCCTCGAGCTCGGGCGCGCCGGCATCGGCTTCCTGAACCAGGGTGGCGGCCGGATCCTTGCGCGGATCGGTGGTGAACAGGCCCGACTGGTCAGTCAAGATCACCAGCGCGTCGCCCTTGATCAGGTTCGCGACTAGCGCGCCGAGCGTGTCGTTGTCGCCGAACTTGATTTCGTCGGTGACCACCGTGTCGTTCTCGTTGATGATCGGCACCACGCCCAGGCGCAGCAGCGTGAACAGGGTCGAGCGCGCGTTCAGGTAGCGTTCGCGGTCCGCCAGGTCGGCGTGGGTCAACAGGATCTGCGCGGTGCGGATGCCGTGCTCGGCGAAACGGCTCTCGTAGACCTGCGCGAGCCCCATCTGGCCCACCGCGGCCGCGGCCTGCAGCTCGTCGATCTCACGTGGCCGCTTGCTCCAGCCGAGCCGCTGCATGCCCTCGACGATCGCGCCCGAGCTGACCAGCACGACCTGCTTGCCGGCCTCGCGCAGGGCCGCGATCTGCGCCGCCCAACGGCCGATCGCCGCATGATCGAGCCCGCGCCCGTCGTTGGTGACAAGGCTGGAACCCACCTTCACAACCAATCGCTTCGAATCGGCGATGATCGAACGCATCGTGCGCTAACTCCTGTAAGTGGAGCGCAATCCAAATCGGGAGGCGGCAAGCCCGCCGCCCGAGCCGAGCGGTGCGGCGGCATGCGCCGCCGGCACAGCCTCAGTTCGCGTCGGACTTCGACGGCGCGGCACCGCCCAGTGTCTCGCGGAAACGCACGTCGGCGGCAAGGTCCTCGGCCTCGGAGGCGCGATGCCCATCCGAATGCTCGGTGAGGTAGTCGTAGACCGCATAGACCAGGTTGTCGCAACTCTGCCCGGTCAGCGCCGAGATCTCGAACACCGGGCCATCCCAGCCGAAGCGGCGGATGAAATCGGCGACACGCTCGACGCGCTCGTCCTCGGGCACCATGTCGAGCTTGTTCAGCACCAGCCAGCGCGGCTTCTCGTAGAGCGATTCGTCGTACTTGCGCAGCTCGCCGACGATGGCCGTCGCCTCGGCGACCGGATCGACGTTCTCGTCGAAGGGCGCGAGGTCGACCAGGTGCAACAGCACGCCGGTGCGCTGCAGGTGGCGCAGGAACTGGTGGCCGAGGCCCGCGCCTTCGGCAGCGCCTTCGATCAGCCCCGGGATGTCGGCGATCACGAAGCTCTTGCTCGGCCCGACGCGCACCACGCCGAGGTTCGGCGCGAGCGTCGTGAACGGGTAGTCGGCGATCTTCGGCTTGGCGTTCGACACCGAGGAAATGAAAGTCGACTTGCCCGCGTTCGGCATGCCGAGCAGGCCGACGTCGGCCAGCACCTTCAGCTCGAGCTTCACCATGCGGCGCTCGCCGGGCTTGCCGTCGGTCTTCTGCCGCGGGGCGCGATTGATACTCGACTTGAAGTGCAGGTTGCCGAGGCCGCCCGAACCGCCTTCCGCCACCAGCACCTTCTGCTCGTGCTCGGTCAGGTCGGCGATCAGCTCGCCGGTATCCATGTCGGTGATCACGGTACCGACCGGCATGCGCAGCGTGATGTCGCCACCACCCTTGCCGTAGCAATCCGAGCCGCGGCCGTTCTCGCCGTTGCGCGCCAGGTGTTTCTTCGCGAACCAGTAGTCGATCAGCGTATTGATGTTGCGATCGGCGATCGCATAGACGCTGCCGCCGCTGCCGCCATCGCCGCCGTCCGGCCCGCCGAATGGAATGAACTTCTCGCGGCGCATCGACGCGCTGCCATCACCTCCGTTTCCGGCGATGACTTCGATTCGCGCTTCGTCAATGAACTTCATCCGTTGCTCCGCCCAGAATTTGAATCAATATTATGCCGCGTGCCGCCGCGCTTGACCAATTTGCCCGAGAACCAGACCGGGTGTATCGCGCGCACCATCGCGCAAATGAAAAAGGCCCCGCGTGATCTGCGGGGCCTTTGAGGCTATGAAACCCGAACCGGCGAAAATTACGCCGCGGCCGGAAGGACGATAACCGTGTGCTTTCGTGCTGCGCCCTTGGTCGCGAACTTCACGTGACCATCGACCAGCGCGAACAGCGTGTGGTCTTTGCCGATGCCGACGTTCTCGCCCGGGTGCATGCGCGTGCCGCGCTGACGGACGATGATGCCACCGGCATTGATTGCCTGACCGCCGTAAACCTTCACGCCGAGGCGCTTTGATTCGGAGTCGCGGCCGTTGCGGGAAGACCCGCCTGCTTTTTTGTGTGCCATTTGATAGCTCCTTTACCGTCCTGGCACTTACGCGTTGATCGCGTCGATGCGCAGTTCGGTGTAGTTCTGGCGGTGACCGCCGTGCTTCTGGTAGTGCTTCCGGCGACGCATCTTGAAGATGGTGACCCTGGCATGACGACCGTGGGAGACAACGGTAGCCTTGACGGAAGCCCCACTGACCAGCGGCGTACCGAACTGAATCGATCCGCCTTCGCCTACCGCGAGAACCTGGTCGAGCGTGATTTCTGCGTCAATGTCTGCCGGCATCTGTTCTACTTTGAGTTTTCCGCCGACGGCAACCTTGTACTGCTTGCCACCGGTTTTTATGACCGCGTACATTGAGAACCTCACTCTGGATCTGTTTTTCCATGCACCCCGCCCGCCCTTTTTTCCATGCACCTAGCCGGCAACGCAACGCGCAGGGCAGGGAGAGACCGCCCACCACACCCACACCACGGGAGACATGCTTTCTATTGTACAGAGAGTTAGCAATCAGGTCAAAACCTATCGTCGATGCGACTCGCGGGGCCGTTCCCGGCGGTGGAGTTGCGGCCGGAGGTGCCATCGAGCCGATGCGACCCTGCGGCCAACTACCGCTCTGCGCGGCCTACCCAGCAAGGTATCGGCTCTCCTTTGCCCACCCGGCGCGCATCTCGGCGGGTGCGCCTCATCGGGTGCTGCCGGCACACCGGCACACCCGTATCGAACTGTAATCGCACCACACAGCGTGCGCAAAACCGGCCATCCAGCAGGCACCGGCCCGGCGCGGCGTCGAATCGCCTTATAATCGGGCGCACTACCCAATTCCATGATCATGTCGTTCACTGCCTCCCCTTCTCTGAGCGCTGCCCAACTGCTGGCCCCGATCGTCGACGATATCGAGCAGGTCAACCGCGTGATTCGGCACAGCCTGTCGTCCGACGTGCTGTTGATCAACCAGATCGCGGAATACATCATCGACGCGGGCGGCAAGCGGCTGCGGCCAGCCCTGCTCCTGCTCGTCGCGGGCGCGCTCGGCGACGGCTCGAGCCATCGCCACACGCTGGCCGCCGTCGTCGAGTTCATCCACACCGCGACGCTGCTGCACGATGACGTGGTCGACGAGTCGGAACTGCGACGCGGCCGCAAGACCGCCAACGCGCTGTTTGGCAACGCCACCAGCGTGCTGGTCGGCGACTATCTCTACTCGCGCTCGTTCGAGATGATGGTCAGCGTTGGCAAGATGCGCGTGATGGAGATCCTCTCGGAGGCGACCACCATCATTTCCGAGGGCGAGGTGCTACAGCTGCTCAACATGCATGACGCGGATGTCGACGAATCGCGCTACATGCAAGTGATCCGCTACAAGACGGCCAAGCTGTTCGAGGCCTCGGCGCGGCTGGGTGCCGTGCTGGCCGGCGCGGACGCGAGCACCGATGCGGCCGCCGCCGAATACGGCCGGCGCATCGGCACCGCGTTCCAGATCATGGACGACTGCCTCGATTACGCCGGCACCGCCGAATCGATGGGCAAGAACGCCGGCGACGACCTGCGCGAGGGCAAGCCGACGCTACCGCTGATCCATCTGCTCGAACACGGCACGCCCGAGCAGCAGGCGCTAGCACGCGAGGCCATCGAGCAGGGTGGCACAGATCGCTTCGAGACGATCTTCGAGGCGATCACGCGTTCGGGCGCGCTCGACCACACGCTGGAATGCGCGCGCCAGGAAGCCCAGGCCGCGGCCGATGCAATTTTTTCGTTTCCCTCTTCCATTTTCAAAAAATCGCTGCTAGGGTTATGCTCTTACTCGACGATACGGAATTTTTAAAAAAAACGAAAGTAGCAAAAAAGTCCAATTCGGGGTGTAGCTTAGCTTGGTAGAGCGCTACGTTCGGGACGTAGAGGCCGGGGGTTCGAATCCTCTCACCCCGACCAAGATTTTTTGTAGATATCAATAAGTTATCAATACTTTTCTAACTCACTGTTAATGTCGAGTTAGTGTGAATCCTACATCTGGTTGTCCCAAGAATGTCCCGTCAAATTGACGGGACGTTTTTTTTCGTGCGCCCGGCAGGGCGCACTCACTTGGAGGTGAAAGTCCTCTACACGCCCGGCAAGGGGAAGTGTTAGCCAGAGGCAAGGGTGTCGCGGGCGACTGCGAATCCGAAGGAAGCCCGAGGC
>JAYFRX010000194.1:0-5519 GCA_040946945.1 Burkholderia sp.
CGATCTTTCATACGCTGCCGTCGATTCCTCGTCGGTACGAACTGTTGGGGCGGGCGAAAAACTGGCCCGAACCCCACGGATCGCGCGCGACCCGGTTCCAAGCACCCCATCCTCGTAGATGCCAATCGCGTTCCCATTAGCGCCATCCTGACCGGCGCGAACCGCAACGACGTCACCCAGTTGCCGCCGCTCGTCGACGCGATTCCCCCGATCCGCGGCGCGCGTGGCCGACCACTCCAGAGACCCAAGGTCATCTATGTCGATCGTGGTTACGATTCCGATCCGCATCGTCAACAATTGCGCGAACGCGGTATCAAACCGGTGATCGCAAGGCGCCGCACTGAACATGGCAGTGGTCTGGGCAAATTCCGTTGGGTCGTTGAACGGACTCACTTGTGGCTCCAGAACTTCCGTCGTCTTCGCATACGCTTCGATCGTCGAGCTGACATTCACGAAGCATTCTTCAAATTCGGCTGCGTCCTCGTCTGCTGGAACATCTTCAGGCGTACTGAGCAGTCTTTTTGAACTGGCCTCTAAGGATCTGCTGAATAGCCTGATCGAACGCGGGCTGGCGACCGACCGGGACTATCTGTTCGTGATTGATGGGTCCAAGTCGCTGCGCTCGGCGATCCAGGCAGTGTTCGGCGAACGTGCCCACATCCAGCGATGCCGGACCCACAAGATTCGCAACGTGACCGAACGGCTGCCGAAGCAAACCCGACAGCAGGTCGCCTCAGTCATGCGTGCCGCGTACAAGCTGCCGGCCGACGACCTCTGGATGCTCGCCGTTGCCTTGCATCGTCCGACCGATAAACGCGTTGACCATGACTTGAAGTCCGCCTAACCTACGAAACCCTGCCGCCCCAACCTTCAACTACGAATGGGACGCCGCCCCTGCCAAGGCCGAAGCGCCGCAGCGCCGGGATCGGCGCACACGAACAGCGCGCCGTTCTCGTCGACGAGGGGCAGCGCGTCGCGCAGGCCGCCGCGCGGCGCCGCCCCCACGCCGAGCGTGTCGATCGCCGCCTACTGCCGCGCGTTGATGGCGGCTTCGAAGCGCGGGTAGGCGAACCAGACCAGCGCATTGAAGAAATCGTGGAGATTGTGGCGGGTGGGCACGCCGCCGGTGGCGGCGATCTGCGTCTTGTAGGTGATGCCGGCCGGCAGCTTGGCCTGCGCGATGAAGCGCAGCGGCCGGCCGCTGCCGCATCCTCGGCGAGAGCCGCCAGCCAAACGCCCTCGCCGGCCAGCGCGCGCGCCGCCCCCTGCACTCACGCGAGACGCCAGCCGATCCACTCGCCGCCGCGCAGCGGCACCACCGAGGTGTCGCCGGCCTCGACCGTGGCCGGCAGCTGCCAGTTCTCGCGGCGCAGCGTGACCGTCTCGCTGGCACGCGGTAGGCCGTAGAAAACGGTGCCGAACAAGCTCGCGAAACCTTCCAGCTTGTCGAGCGCGCCGACCTGGTCGAAGGCCTCGGCGTACAGCTCGAGCGCGTGCAGCGCCGTGTAGCAGCCGGCGCAGCCGCAGGCAGCTTCCTTGGCGTTCTTCTCGTGCGGCGCGCTGTCGGTGCCGAGGAAGAAACGCGGATTGTCCGAGGTGGCGGCCGCCATCAGGGCCACGCGATGGGTCTCGCGCTTGAGCACCGGCAGGCAGTAGTAATGCGGCCGAATCCCGCCGGTGAAGATCGCGTTGCGGTTGTAGAGCAGATGATGGGCCGTGATGGTGGCGCCCAGCGTGCCGGGCGCGGCGTCGGCATCGCGCACATAGTCGGCCGCGTCCTTGGTGGTTATGTGCTCGAAGACCACCTTGAGCGACGGGAAATCGCGGCGCAGCGGCGTCATCACGCGGTCGATGAAGACCTTCTCGCGATCGAACAGGTCGATCTCGGCATTGGTCACCTCGCCGTGCACCAGCAGTGGCATGCCGACTTCCTGCGTCGCCTCGAGCGCGCCCGCGCACTTGCGCAAGTCGGTCACGCCGGCATCGGAATTGGTGGTGGCACCGGCCGGGTAGAGCTTCACGCCATGCACGAAGCCGCTCGCCTTGGCGCGGCGGATCTCGTCGGCGGGCGTGTTGTCGGTCATGTAGAGCGTCATCAGCGGCTCGAAACGCATCCCGGCCGGCAGTGCGGCGAGGATCCGCGAGCGATAGGCCTCGGCCTGCGCGGTGGTGGTGACCGGCGGCTTCAGGTTCGGCATGATGATCGCGCGGCCGAACTGGCGCGCGGTATGCGGCAGCACCGCGGCAAGCATCGCGCCGTCGCGCACGTGCAGGTGCCAGTCGTCGGGGCGGGCAAGGGTCAGCGAGGAAACGGGAGACACGGCGGGAGCGGCGTTCGGAGCGGTCATGGGGCGTCGTAGGAATGGACGGTGCGGTGGGCCGGCGGCGGCCGCGTTCGTGCCCCGTGACCGTCGGAAGTGACGGAAAACCGCAATACGAGGCCGTGCGCACGCCGGTTCCGCTTCAGCCGCCCGAGGCTCGGGGGCTGGCGGGCTCGATGATATGCTTGAAACCGTTATTGTACCGGTTCCGCCCGGTGTCCCCCCTGCCTGACCTTCCGTGTAAGCGGCTCGGTCTGACCGTTTGCCGATGCTGATTTTTCCAACGCATGATGGGCGCGTTTAGATTGACGGAGCCAGTCAGCCGTACCGGATCGGGTTGTTTAGACACGATTGTGCGATCAGGCGAAAAGTGGCAAGAGCGGTGCCTTACGGGCTTCGAGGGGTGTCTTGAAGACCAGTTTTTCGAGACGCCATTCGCGATTGTATCGGTCCTTAAACGCGACGGCGGCAGCACGCACTTCTTCAACGTTGTTGAACAGACGCCCCTGGATGGCTTGCTCCTTCATGGTCCGATTGAAACGCTCGGCGACGCCGTTGGTTTGCGGCTCAGCGACGAAGGCCTAGCTCGGCGTAAGCTCCCAGAACTTGACTTGAGCTGGGCGCGGAAATCGTCCGACCTGTACTGCGAGCCGTGATCCATTCGCAGGGACAGTCGGCGGCCGGCATCAGCTTCGACCGATCCGAACTGCTCGCGCACCCCTTGGCTGATTGGCTCCAGTGCGGCAAAGCGGTCGCCCACTTTGGTGGCGTGGATGGCAACACACGCCGCGTCGCAATGATTAACCGCAGCGCAGATCCAGACCAGGCCCTCATCGACGGTTTGAATCTTGGCGCCATCGGTGCCCCACCTCTCGTTAGGCCGATCAGTCGTCATTCGACCATCGTGAGCATTGGGCGGGTTTCTGCGGTTGCCGATGGGGCGAAAGCAGGCCGTGTTCGCGCATCAGCGGCGGGACACGTGGATGTCGTCCTGAATGTGCAAGCGTGCGCAGACCTTGCGAGCCCCCTTCTCCGACGAACGGCGTGCGAGTCAGATCGGCGCGAACAGCTGCGAGCAGCTCGTGATCGGGCACCTTGGGCTTTGGGCTACGTCGGACAGAGGGGCAAGTAGGGTGACCTTGTTGAGCGCTCTGGCGCGCTCGGCATAGATCGTGGAGCGTGGAAAGTCGAGCACCTGGCATACCCGTTGCAATCCGAAGGGTTTGCCTGTCGCGGAGATCGTGTGGCTCATGTCGACGAGCTCCAGACGCTTAAAGGGCGGCGCTCCTGCCGCTCGCGCTCCATGCGCAGCATTTCGACCTCCATGGTCAGTTCGCCGACGCGATGCATGGCTTCCTTGAGCTTGACTTCCAACGGATCGGTCTGACGCGACTTCAGCGCAACTTCCTGCACGTCTACCTTCTTCAACATCTCAGACTCCAGTTTGGATGCGTTTTACCCTAAATCTGTGTCTAGAAAAACCGGAGCCACCGCAGTCTCAAGTCACTCGGGGCTGTTCAACACATTGAACAATTCCACCGCCTCCGTCGACTTCGCACAACGTTCAATGCTGGTTCGATGTTGCTGCTGCCGACTTCGCGCATTACGGTCCATTGTGGCTGGCCCTTTGGAAGGCGGTGTCCCAAAAATAGTCCTGATTAGTTACTTGACTCCGAAGCAGGCATGAAACGAAGTATCGTTCGCCAGATGCTTACGGAGCGTGCGCCATGCCCATGAACAGAATCCAGTTTCAGGCCGGTCTGTCGATGAAAGAATTTCAGGAGCAATACGGCAACGAAGCGCAATGCGAGGCCGCGCTGGTCGGGTCTCGCTGGCCCGATGGCTGGGTGTGCCCTCGATGCAAGGGCACGCGCTACGCCAGCGCCTACAACGGCCGGCGACTGTGGGAATGCCTGAGCCAGTCCTGCCGGTACCAATGCTCGTCGATCGTCGGAACGATATTCGAAAAGACGAAATTGCCGCTGACGGCCTGGTTTCTGGCGATCTACCTGGTGACGCAGAGCAAGAACGCCATCAGCGGACTGGAGCTCAAACGCCAGCTGGGCGTGAGCTACAAGCCGGTCTGGCTCATCAAGCACAAGTTTGCTGGAGACCATGTGGCTGCGCGAAGAGCGACGCCGGCTCGACGAACGGGTTGAGGTCGACGACGCGTATCTGGGAGGGGAACGCTCCGGCGGTAAGGCTGTGGGCGTGGCGGCACCCGGCAAGACGCCGTTTGTAGCGGCCGTGCAGACCTCTGACGATGGCCGCCCTCTGTTCATGCGGCTCTCGCCCGCGCCGGGCTTTACCAAAGCGGCCCTTGAGGTCTGGGCGGCCAGCAGCCTGATGCCCACCGCTTGCGTCGTTTCCGATGGCCTGTGGTGTTTCGACGGCGTGACACAAAAGGCTGCCAGTCATGAGCGCCATGTCACGGGCGGTGGCCGTCAGGCCGCGCAGCACCCCCCGAGTTCCGCTGGGTCAACACGATGCGCGGCAACCTGAAAACGGCCCTCAAGGGCACGTACCACGCTATCGATCACCCCCAATATGCCCATCGCTATCTCGCTGAATTCGCCTACCGTTTCAACCGCCGTTTCGATTTGCCGGCGATGGCGCCGCGCCTGCTTCGGGCCGCCGTTACGACAAAACCTCATCCTCGAATAGTTGAAGGCGGCGGTTCGCGCAGGAATCCGAGAGAATCGGGTTTCCAAGACCAAGCTCCAGAACAGGAGAACCGCCGAGATGAAGCCTACCAAGAAACCCGGGCGTCGCGCCAAGTTGCCGCTGACGGTCGTCAGCAAACAGGAGCACGAGGCCCTGCGCGTCAGCTTTGCCGAGCACGAACAGTTGTGGCTTCCGATGCGCGATCTGATCCAGAACACGCGCATCAGTGTTGACGCGCTGATGTACGACGCTGGCCGCGCGCTCGTCGAACAATTGCTGATGGTGTCTGCTCGCGAGGTGGCCGGCGACAAGCACGCGGGGCGTGCCGCCGGCGACCTGCGCTGGCATGGCTCGCAGCCCGGCCGAATCGTATGGACCAACGCAAGCTGCGGGTTCAGCGGCCCCGCCTGCGGGACAAGCGCGGCAAAGAAGTGCCGATTCCCGCCTACACGCAGCTGCGCGACGACGAACGGCTCACGCAGCGCATGTACGACATCATGGTCAGCGGCGTGTCGACCCGAAAGTATGACGAGG
>JAYFRX010000195.1:0-5509 GCA_040946945.1 Burkholderia sp.
TCGTCTTCGCATACGCTTCGATCGTCGAGCTGACATTCACGAAGCATTCTTCAAATTCGGCTGCGCCCTCGTCTGCTGGAACAGCTTCAGGCGTACCGAGCAGTCTTTTTGAACTGGCCTCTTAGGAAAGCACGCGCTGGGTGGAAGGCTACAAATGCCTGGTGGAACTGGCGGGCGAGTTACCGGATACGCGGCTGATGCATGTGGCAGATCGGGAGGCGAATATCCTCGCGCTGATGCGCCGCGCCGACGAGTTGGGTACGCCGGTGGACTGGTTGATTCGCGCGATACACGACCGAGCTCTGGAAGGCGGCGAGAAGCAATGGGGCAAAGTCGAGCAAACCGAGTCGGTCGGCGAGGTGCCGTTTCAGATGGCATCGCGACCGGGACAAAAGGCGCGCACGGTCAAGCAGGCTCTGCGCGTGCGGCGCGTCACCTTGCCGGCCAAGGCCGGCCGATTGGAAGTGACGCACATGGCGGCTGCGGAAATGGATGCGCCGACAGACGTGAAGCCGG
Organism: Burkholderia sp.; assembly: GCA_040946945.1. GTDB lineage: Bacteria > Pseudomonadota > Gammaproteobacteria > Burkholderiales > Burkholderiaceae > Burkholderia. Next base: position 517 of record JAYFRX010000195.1, read on the forward strand.
TGCGGTGGCGCTTGTTGACGAACCGGAAAGTCACCCGACTCGATGAACAGGTCGAGTTGAGCGAATGGTATCGGGCGCGTTAGGCAATCGAGCTGTTCGTCAACGTGCTGAAGAACGGCTGCAAGGTTGAAGCGATACAACTTGTCGATAGTGGAGCGGCTAGAGCGTGCGCTGGCGCTGTTCATGATTGTGGCATGGCCATTGCGTATCTGATGCGGCTCGGTCGAACCTGCCCGGATCTCGAGGCAGCATTGTTCTTCGACCCAAACGAGATCCATAGTGCCCACCTGCTGATGAACCAACGAAGGCCGCCGCACCCGCCAAGGTTGAACGACATGGTTCGACTGATGGCCCAGTGCGGTGGCTTTCTTGCCCGCAAAGGCGATGGCGAACCCGGGGCGCGAAGACGATCTGGGAAGGCTTGCAGCCCGGTCATGACGGCGGCCGAAACGTTACGGGCCCTGCGTAGCGAGGCCGTTTGGTGCGAGATGTGTATAACGAGGTGGGTAATCCGCTACAATCAACGCCTATTGGGTTTACTTTCATTGCGTTTCATGGCTAACGGCACTCAAGACAGTATTCAATTCAGCGGCAGCATGCCCGCGATCGTGACCCCGATGCTCGAAGACGGCAGCCTCGACCTGCCGGTCTTCCGCACGCTGGTCGACTGGCATATCGAAGAAGGGACGGATGCGCTCGTGGTGGTCGGCACCAGTGGTGAATCGGCCACCCTCTCGGTCGACGAGCATCTGCTCACGATCAAGACGGCGGTCGAGCACGCGGCCAAGCGCATCCCGATCATCGCGGGTGCGGGCGGCAATTCCACGGCCGAGGCGATCGAGCTGACGCGCCAGGCGAAAGCAGTCGGCGCCGACGCCACCCTGCAGGTCGTGCCGTATTACAACAAGCCGACCCAGGAAGGCATCTATCGCCATTTCCGCGCGATTGCCGAGTCGATCGAGCTGCCGGTGATCCTCTACAACGTGCCGGGCCGCACCGTCGCGGACGTGGCCAACGAGACCATCCTGCGCTGTGCACAGGTGCCAGGCATCGTCGGCGTGAAGGACGCGACCGGCAACATCGATCGCGCCGCGCATCTGATAAAGGCCGCGCCGCAGAGCTTCGGCATCTACAGCGGCGACGATCCGACCGCGATCGCGCTGATGCTGCTGGGCGGCCACGGCAACATCTCGGTGACCGCCAACGTCGCGCCGCGCGCGATGAGCGAGCTGTGCCGCGCGGCGATCGCCGGCGACGCGAAGACGGCGCGCGAGATCCACATGAGGCTGCTGTCGCTGCACAAGCACCTGTTCGCCGAGGCAAACCCGATCCCGGTGAAGTGGGCGCTGCAGGAAATGGGCAAGATTCGCGGCGGCATTCGTCTGCCGCTGACGGCGCTCGACGAGCGCTATCACGATGTCGTGCGCGGCGCGCGGCGCGAAGCCGGCATCGTTTGACTGTGGCGACTCCGATTTTTCTAGACACAGATTTGGGGGTAAAACGTGTCATCCCAGCTGGAGTCTGAGATGTTGAAGCAAGTGGACATGCGTGAGGTTGCGCAGGCGGCGACGGAGGGAGCGCGTAGCGCGACCGTAGACGCCGCCTGCGCCGCCGAATTCAAACGGTGGTCTATCGGGCGCACACGTGTTGTTGTCTTGCGTTTGTTGCGCGGCGAATCAGTTGACGCCGTTTCTCGCGAGGTCGGCGTAACGATTGCCGAACTCGAGCAGTGGCGTGGGCTTGCCCTGGCCGGTATTGAAGCCGGACTGAAGTCACGCCAGACCGATCCGCTGGAAGTCAAGCTCAAGAAAACCGGGCCTCGCGTGGGGGGGGGGACTGACCATGGAGGTCGAAGTTCTGCGCATAGAGCGCGAGCGGCAGGAACGCCGCCCCTTTGATCGTACGGAGGGCGTCGACATGAGCCGCGCGATCTCCACGATAGGCAAACCCTTCGGATTGCAGCGGGTGTGTACCAGGCGCTCTATTTCCCGCGCGCGACGATCGCCGATCTATGCCGAGCGTGCCAGGGCGCTGAGCAATGTCGCCCAGCTTGCCCCCATGCGACGCGGTCCGAAGCCCAAGGCGATCTGTGCCGATTTGGCTCGTACTCCGTCCGTCGATGAAGGGGCGCGCCAGGTATGGGCGCGCCTGCGCATCCAGGACGACATCCGCGTGTCCCGAGCCCATGTCTCGCCGTTGATGCGCGAACACGGCCTGCTTTCGCCCCATCGGCAACCGCAGAAACCGCCCAATGCTCACGATGGTCGAATGACGACTGATCGGCCTAACGAGATGTGGGGGCACCGATGGTACCAAGGTTCAGACCGTCGATGAGGGCCTGGTCTGGATCTTCGCTGCGGTTGATCATTGCGACGCAGCGTGCGTGGGCATCCACACGTCACCAAGGTGGGTGACCGCTTTGCCGCACTGGAGCCAATCAGCCAAGGGGTGCGCGAGCAGTTCGGATCGGTCGAGGCTGACGCCGACCACGGACTGTCCCTGCGAATGGATCACGGCTCACAGTACACGCCGGACGACTGCCGCGCCCAGCTCAAGTTCTGGGGGGATTACGCCGAGCTACGCCTTCGTTGCCGAGCCGCAGACCCACGGCGTCGCCGAGCGTTTCAATCGGACCATGAAGGCGCAGGCTATCCACGGGCGTCTGTTCAACCACGTTGAAGAAATTCGTGCTGCCGCCGTCGCGTTCAAGGATCGATACAATCGCGAATGGCGTCTCGAAAAACTGGGCTTCAAGACACCCCTCGAAGCCCGTCAGACACCGCTCTTGCCACTTGCCGCCTGATCGAAAAATCGTGTCTAAACAACCGGATCCGGTACACCGGCATCGTTTGACCGACATGAACGGCCGCGCTCGCGGCCGCTCATGCGTTCCGACCCATCCCGATTTCACCCGGCCCGCCGGTATCGCACGTGACCCGCGTTTAGCAAGACGAAGGATTCCATGAAACATTTCGCCTTTTCCTCCCGCGCACTCCAGGCGTCCGTGGTGGCGTTCGCGCTCGGCGCGCTGGCCGGTTGCGACACGCTGAACGACTACCTCGCACCGGACCGGGTCAACTACAAGTCGACCGGTTCGGCGCCGCCGTTGGCGGTGCCCAAAGACCTGACCTCAGTGCCGGTCAATCCCTCGTATATCGCGCCGCCAACCAGCGCAGGCCTAGGCTCGGCGCCGCAGCGCACGGTCACGCCGGCCGGCAACTCGACCGAAGGCCGGCCTAGCGCGCAGGATCCGTACGGCATGCACGTCGAGCGCGACGGCGACCGCTGCTGGCTGGTGGTCAACGGCCGCACGCCCGAGCAGCTCTGGCCGCAGCTGAAGGATTTCTGGAACGACAACGGTTTTGCGCTCAAGACCGACGCGCCGACCACCGGCATCCTGACCACCGACTGGGCCGAGAACCGCGCCAACATCCCGGACGACTTTTTCCGCAACACCATCGGCCACGTGCTCGACTTCGCCTACTCGTCAGGCACGCGCGACAGCTTCCGCACACTCGTCACGCGCGGCACCGACGGCTCGACCGACATCTCGATCACGCACAGCGCGATGGAGGAAGTCCTGACGGGACCGCAGGGCGGCGATTCCTCGCGCTGGGTCGAGCGTCCGCGCAACGCGGTGCTGGAAGCCGTGTTCTTGGCCAAGCTGATGGAGAAGTTCGGCCTGACCGAAGCCCAGGCCAAGCAGCTGCTGACCGACGCGCGGCCCGCCAGTGCGGCGGCCACGGTGGTCAACACGAGCTCGGGCGCGGCCACGCTGGACCTGTCCGAATCCTTCGATCGCGCCTGGCTACGCGTCGGCCTCGTGCTGGACCGCACCAATTTCGCGGTCGACAACCGCGATCGCCAGAAGGGCGTCTACACGGTGCGCTACAAGGATTCCTCGGAGGAGCTCAAGCGCGAAGGGCTGTTCGGCAAGCTGTTCTACGGCGGCGCGACGGCCGCCAAGCCGGGCAAGGAGTTCTTCGTCAGCGTGCGGGCTAGCGGCTATGCGAAGACCCGGGTTGCGATGGTCAATGCGAACAGCCAGGCCGACACCTCGACCGATGCGCAGGGCATCATCACGCTGCTGCACACGCAGCTGAACTGAGGCCGTGCGCTTCACGAGCCTCGGCAGCGGCAACGAGGGTAATGCGCTGGCCGTCGAGGCCTCGTTGGGCACCACGACCACGCGCCTGCTGCTCGACTGCAGTTTCTCCGCGAAGGAACTCGACCGGCTCCTCACGTGCGTCGGGCTCGGCTCGGTCGAGATCGACGCGATCCTCATAACCCATGAGCACAGCGATCATATTCGTCAGCGGCTCGGGCCGACCGTTTCCCGGGTCTTCGCGGAATCGTGTGGGTAAAAATGAGCCATTTTTCAGATCTTGGGCAGCATGCACGTGAGGATCTTCAGGCTGCGGCGGCTCCGTTTTTGGCGGTGTCCCAAAAATAGTTGAAGGTTGAAGGCGGCGGTTCCCGCAAGAATCCGAGAGAATCGGGTTTCCAAGACCAAGCTCCAGAACAGGAGAACCGCCGGGATGAAGCCTACCAAAAAAACCGGGCGTCGTGCCAAGTTGCCGCTGACGGTCGTCAGCAAACAGGAGCACGAGGCCCTGCGCGCCAGCTTTGCCGAGCACGAACAGTTGTGGCTTCCGATGCGCGATCTGATACAGAACACGCGCATCAGTGTTCACGCGCTGATGTACGACGCTGGCCGCGCGCTCGTCGAACAATTGCTGATGGTGCCTGCTCGCGAGGTGGCCGACGACGAGCACGCGGGGCGTGCCGCCGGCGACGTGCGCTGGCATGGCTCGCAGCCAGGCTGAATCGTGATGGACGAACGCAAGCTGCGGGTTCAGCGGCCCGGGCTGCGGGACAAGCGCGGCAAGGAAGTGCCGATTCCCGCCTACACGCAGCTGCGCGACGACGAACGGCTCACGCAGCGCATGTACGACATCATGGTCAGCGGCGTGTCGACCCGAAAGTATGACGA
>JAYFRX010000196.1:0-5504 GCA_040946945.1 Burkholderia sp.
GTTTCCCGTGCCGAGAAGCCCCACCAGCGCTGGGCAACCGACCTGTGCCGCGTAGGGGGTGGCAAGGACGGTGGGCTCAGCCTGGCTTTGGTGATCGATTGCAGCGCGCGCCAATTGCTTGGCTGGCCCCTGTCACGGACCGGCAAGGCCAGTACAGCGTCGGCCGCACTGGAGCAGGCGCTGATCACGCGCTACGGCACGCTGGGCCGAGTGCAGGAGCCTTTCTTGCTGCGTTCCGACAACGGCCTGGTATTCACCAGCCGCGACTACACGCGTCTGGTGCGCAGCTACCGCTTGAAGCAGGAGTTCACCACTCCGCACTGCCCACAGCAGAACGGGATGGTGGAACGGGTGATCCGGACACTGAAGGAGCAATGCGTGCACCGGCATCGTTTCGAAAGCCAGACCCACGCCCTGCGGGTGATCGCTGACTGGATCGCCTTCTACAACCTAACAACGCCCTCATCAGGCGCTGAAGATGATGACCCCGGATGCCGCCTACGCCGCTACATTAACCCCATGACCTGAGCAGGAATCGGTGGGTCATTACATCGTTGCCGTACTGCTTCTGAAATTCTTTCATCGACAGACCGGCCTGAAACTGGATTCTGTTCATGGGCATGGCGCACGCTCCGTAAGCATCTGGCGAACGATACTTGATTTCATGTCTGCTTCGGAGTCAAGTAACTAATCAGGTGAAGTAATGGTGCACGCCCGTCGGCGAGATAGCCGTTTCGGCGGCGATTCTGCCTACGCTCCAGCGCGTGGAGCCATCCGCCGGCTTCGTGTGCAGGGTCTTGTGAATCAGTTGAGCCCAGCCGCTCATCGCCAATCGTGCGCGGCTTGCACGGAGGTACTTCGTCATACAGCCCGTTGATGCGATGCTCCAGGAACCGGATACGCCACTTGCCCACTGTAGCAGGCGTGAGTTGCAGACGCTCGGCGATGGCGCTGTTGGGCTCCCCAGTTGCGGCTCTGCCAGTACGATCCTTGCACGCGTCACGAGCGACGCCGAAATCTAACGCGAACTGGCATCGAAGTCAGTTGCCAGCGCTTGTCCTCGCTCAGCGCCAGTTTGGCCTTCGGTCGTCCCACGGGCGTGCTGGTATCTCCCGTATCCATGGATACCGGTATGCTGGATGATAGATTAGTTAACAACAGAACGGAACACTAGGACTAGGCGAACGACCTGTGTCGCGGCGACTATTTCAATCTTCGTGGGGTCTGCCGGCAATCTCATGGCGATTGCACACCACACTCGTTGGGCGGGAGGCGGGAGTCCGGCAGCCCTGAAATGGCATATCTCCGGGAAGGCGCCGGGCTGTTATCAATGGAAGATTCAACGAGAAATTTGATGAGCACGATTCCGGTGCACTCCAGCCCTTTTCAACGAGGCGAGTTGATGCGTTTCTTTCATGGCACATGCAACTTCGGTGTCTGGCTGTCGGCCGGGGTGCTCGATGAAGATGGCCTGGTCCTGGTGCTCGACGAGTTCGAGGCCGCTCGGGTCTGGCTCGAGCAACAGCTCACCGGCAACTCGATCCTGCTGGATGCGGTTCCCGCCGACGTGCTTCGCTACTTGCTGGGCGACGTGCTGCTGGTGCTGGCAACCGGTTACGACAACAGCACGGCCCTGCTCGGCAACGCACTTGCCACCTTGGCGGCCGATGCCACGGCACGTGATCGGCTGGCGGCCGATCACGCGCTGTCGGCGCGGGCGGCCGAGGAACTGATCCGCTATGACAGCACCGGCCAGGTCGCGTTTCGGATCGCCACGGGCGAGATAGTGGCCTTGCTCAACGGTTCGGGCAATCGGGACGAGATGATCCGCGAACGGGCGGATCAGCTGGATTTCGAGCGTCCTAAACGCCGGCCCTTGTCGTTTGGCTCCGCCGGACCTCATGCCTGTGTCGGTGCGGCACTGGCGAGAACCCAGTTCATCGGTTTTCTCGACGGCATGCGTCCCTGGCTGGCCCTGCTGGATATCGACGCCGACGCGTCGACGGCAGCAGCCAGCCAGCACGATCTTCTGGGGCGACGCGACGTGCTCGCCGAGCAGCTTCGGCATTCTTCCCATCAGGTTTTCCCTGAAAGCAAGACCAACATCATTTGATTCAGGAGCAATCCATGGCTTATCGATCGACTATTTATCTGGACTGGGGTGCATTCTTCCTGCTCGAGGTGCCGCCGGCTTCGATCAAACCGTTCCTGCGCGCCGGCATCGAACCGGTCCTGGTACCGTCCGGTGCCGCGATCCTGACGCTGAACGTGGTGAATTTCCTGCAAGGCGGCGACCAGGTGGACCTGCCCGCGAATCACGAGATCGACATCGGCGTGCTGGTCAATCTCGATAACAGCGAATTCGAGGCCGATCTGCCGCAGGCCAGCGTCGCGATCCACGTGCTCAAGGTGGCGTCGACGGCGCGCGGTTATGTCGATCTGTGCAAGGACACCGGCTACAGCGTGATCGATCCGGCCGCGCTGGCGTTCGAGATCGATCCCGTGGCTCTGACGGCCAGCGTGCGCGATGCCGACGGCCCGATCCTCAGTTGCCGCCCGCTCGATCGCGAACTGGAATACGGCGAGTTCCGCCGCATCGGCCAGGACGTGATGCACGACGCCGAGCGCGGCATACATCGCGCCAACTACATCTTTAGCGGCGAAGGCCTGAGCCAGCCGATGACCGATGCCATGGAACTGCAGATCCACGCGCATCCGTTTTTCGCCGACCTCGGCATCAAACCGGGCGTGCTTGCCTGCCTGGATCAATTCGCCTTGAAACCGTCTTCCCGGGGCTCGCTCGCGTTCTATCGCCCCAACCTGGCCGAGACGGACGAGACGGCTCAGGCCACGAACGACTAGGCAGCAAAACGGGCTGGGACGATTCGGCGTACACCCTTAAGCGCGCGGGATGGCCCGGCCGGCTTTCATCTCATCGAAACAACACAAGAGGCAATCCGTATGGGTACCAGAGTGTTTATCACTGGCGGCGCTTCCGGCCTGGGCCGCGCACTGGCGCAACGTTACGCGCGCGACGGCGTGAGCGTGTGCATCGGCGACGTCGACGACGCTGCCGGGCAGCAGACCGTGGGGGCTTTGCTGGCAGAAGGGGGCACAGCCCATTACCTGCATTGCGACGTGACCCGAGAGCCCGAGCTTCACGAGGCCGCGAACTGGTTGCGCACGCAATGGGGCGGCGTGGATATCGTGATCAACAATGCCGGCGTGGCGCAGATCGGCGGCATCACCGAATCCTCGCTGGAAGACTGGCAATGGGCGGTGGACATCAACCTGCTCGGCGTGGTGCGCGGCTGCAAGGCCTTCATCCCCTTGCTGCAGGCGCAAGGCGGCGGCAAGCTGCTGAACGTAGCCTCGATCGCGGGCCTGCTCTACATGCCGAGATCCGGCGGTTACAACGCCACTAAGGCCGCGGTGATCGCCTTGTCTGAAACGCTGCAGCTCGAGCTGCACGACAGCGGCATCCAGGTCAGCGTGGCCTGTCCCGCCTATTTCCGCACCGATCTGGCCCGCAACATGCGCGCCAGCAATGCACAGATCCAGCAGCTCACGCGCAACCTGGTGGAGCAGGCCAGGCTCGGGCCGGAGGAAGTGGCCGAACTGATCCATGCCGGCCTGGCGCGCGGCGATACGCACATCCTCACGCATCCGGCCACGCGCATCGCGTGGCGGCTCAAGCGCTGGCTGCCTTATCGCTGGTACCTGGGCATGGTGCGCAAGCAGATCGCCAAGGCCGAGGGGGCCGCGACGGCCTGAGGCGAGGGGGCGGGCGGCCGGCCCGCCGACGTTTCCGGCATCAAGAGAGCTATTGTCAAATCTGGTGTACGAGCGATCGGCGGCATGATCAGGCGGCCAGCGGTTGCTGAGCCGGTGTGCTACCGATCACCCGAGTTAATGTCGAATCTGGTGTACGGGGGTCGGGCGGGATTTGAGAAGGCGGTGGCAGTGGCGTGAGCATGTTGCTTTCCGCGGAAACGCCTAGCAACTGGAGGCCCACCACCATGACAAAACGTACGCAGGAAGCGCAGAGCAGTCAAGCAGCAGAAACGGCAATCAAGGAGCCGTGCGGTCTGTGCGGAGGCTCCGGTTTTTCTAGCAGGCCGTTGAAATACCTCATGTAGCGGTCATCCGCAACGAAGGCGTAAACGTTGAACTTATGTCATCGACGAGAGCGAGATGGAACGGATGCGTGGGCCAGATGGTTTTACTGCGGCGTCCCATTCGTAGTTGAAGGTTGGGGCGGCAGGGTTTCGTAGGTTAGGCGGACTTCAAGTCATGGTCAACGCGTTTATCGGTCGGACGATGCAGGGCAACGGCGAGGCGGTGTCCCCAAAATAGTTGAAGGTTGAAGGCGGCGGTTCCCGCAGGAATCCGAGAGAATCGGGTTTCCAAGACCAAGCTCCAGAACAGGAGAACCGCCGAGATGAAGCCTACCAAGAAACCCGGGCGTCGCGCCAAGTTGCCGCTGACGGTCGTCGGCAAACAGGAGCACGAGGCCCTGCCCGCCAGCTTTGCCGAGCACGAACAGTTGTGGCTTCCGATGCGCGATCTGATCCAGAACACGCGCATCAGTGTTGACGCGCTGATGTACGACGCTGGCCGCGCGCTCGTCGAACAATTGCTGATGGTGTCTGCTCGCGAGGTGGCCGGCGACAAGCACGCGGGGCGTGCCGCCGGCGACGTGCGCTGGCATGGCTCGCAGCCTGGCCGAATCGTGATGGACGAACGCAAGCTGCGGGACAAGCGCGGCAAGGAAGTGCCGATTCGCGCCTACACGCAGCTGCGCGACGACGAACGGCTCACGCAGCGCATGTACGACATCATGGTCAGCGGCGTGTCGACCCGAAAGTATGACGAGGTGTTGCCTGAAATAGCCCACACCGTCGGCATCTCGAAGAGCAGCGTCTCGCGCGAGTTCGTGAAGGCGAGCAAGAAGAAGCTTGACGGGCTGACGGAGCGTCGCTTCGAGGATCACGACATCCTAGCCATCTACCTGGACGGTATCATTGTCGATGGGTGCCACATCCTCACCGCGATTGGCGTCGAGAGCGACGCCCAGAAGCATTTGATGGGGCTGGCGAGCGGTTCGAGCGAGAACGCCGAAGTCGTTAAGGATCTGCTGAATAGCCTGATCGAACGGGGGCTGGCGACCGACCGGGACTATCTGTTCGTGATTGATGGGTCCAAGGCGCTGCGCTCAGCGATCCAGGCAGTGTTCGGCGAACTTGCCCACGTCCAGCGGTGCCGGACCCACAAGATTCGCAACGCGACCGAACGGCTTCCGAAGCAGACCCGACAGCAGGTCGCCTCGGTCATGAGTGCCGCGTACAAGCTGCCGGCCGACGACGGCCTCGTTCGACTGAAGGCCCAGGCGGCATGGTTGAAGACCGACCATCCGGACGCGACGGCCTCGCTGCTTGAGGGGCTTGAGGAAACGTTCACGGTCAACCGCCTGGACCTGACGCCGCGGCTGATCCGCAGCCTGG
>JAYFRX010000197.1:0-5479 GCA_040946945.1 Burkholderia sp.
CGGCCCTCAAGGGCACGTACCACGCTATCGATCACGCCAAATATGCCCATCGCTATCTCGCTGAATTCGCCTACCGTTTCAACCGCCGTTTCGATTTGCCGGCGATGGCGCCGCGCCTGCTTCGGGCTGCCGTTACGGCAAAACCTTATCCGCGCTGTTTGTTGAGGGTATCGGAGTAAAGTAACTAATCAGGAACTCTTTTGATCGCTGGCAAGCTCAACTTCTCGAAGATCAATCCGCATGCCTCGTAACCCGTCATTTTTCAAGAAAACCAGAAAAATCAGCATGGGGAAACGGTCGGTCCGAGTCGCTTACCGGTCGAATGAATCGACCGGGCATTTTTCTTTTCGGCACGGGTGTCTCTCGATCCGCTCGCTTCAGTGCGCAGCCGAGGCCGCGGCGCTCGAATCGCCGCCGCCACTGTTGGCCTTTTCCGGCTTGGTGATCCAGATCAGGCCGATTAGCACCACGAAGATCGCGGCCGACAAATAGAACAGGTCGTTGACGCCGAGCTGCGCGGCCTGCTGGGTCGCCATCTGGTTGATCAGGCCGTTGACCTGCTGCTCGCTCAAGCCCAGGTTGCCCATCTGCGTGACGGTCTGGTTGAAGATCGGGTTGTAGACATTGGCTTGCTCGACTATCTGAGCGTGGTGAAAATTGTTGCGATGGTTCCAGGCGGTCTGGAAGATCGAGGTGCCGATCCCGCCGAACATGATCCGAACGAAGTTCGACAGGCCCGAGGCGGCCGGGATCCGGTGGCCTGGAAGCCCCGACAGCGTCATCGACACCAGTGGGATGAAGAAGCCCGCCATCGCGATGCCCTGCACGAAGGTCGGCGCCATCAGCCACCACTCGTCGACGCCCGTGGTATAGCGCGAGCGCATCCAGAAGCAGAGCGCGAACACCAGGAAGGCGGCCGTCGCGATGTAGCGCGGGTCGGTGCGCGGCAGAAACTTGCCGGTCAAGGGCGAGAGCAGGATCGCGAAGAAGCCGACCGGTGCCAGCACCAGCCCGGCGTCGGTCGCCGTGTAGCCGATCTGGGTCTGCAGCCACAGCGGTAGCAGCACCAGGTTCCCGAAGTAGAGCCCGTAGCCGATCGCCAGCGAGATCGTGCCGCCGGTGAAATTGCGCTGCCCGAACAGCGACAGGTCGACCACCGGATGCTCGGCCGTCAGCTCCCAGATCACGAAGAACGCGAAGGCGATGATCGCGGTCAGTGCGAGCACCACGATGGTGGTCGAGGCGAACCAGTCGAGGTCCTTGCCCTTATCGAGCATGACCTGCAATGAGTCCACCCAGATCACCAGCAGCGCCAGGCCGACGCCGTCGATCGGCACCTGGCGCGTCTGTGATTCGCGGCTGCGGTAGATCATCCAGGTGACGATCGCGGTCGCGATGCCGACTGGAATATTGACGTAGAAGATCCAGGGCCAGGAGTAGTTGTCCGAGATCCAGCCGCCGAGAATCGGACCGGCCACCGGCGCGATCAGCGTCGTCATCGACCACAGCGCGAGCGCCATCGGCGCGCGCGCGCGTGGATAGCTCGACAGCAGCAGCGATTGCGAGAGCGGGATCATCGGGCCGGCCACGGCGCCCTGGATCACGCGCGACATCAGCAGGAAGGGCAGGCTCGGCGACAGGCCGCAGAGCCAGGAGGAGATCACGAACAGAATGATCGAGGCCAGGAACAGGCGCACCTGGCCGATCCGGTCGGTCAGCCAGCCGGTCAGCGGCACCGAAATCGCATTGGCCACCGCGAACGAGGTGATCACCCAGGTGCCCTGGTCCGAGGACACGCCGAGGTCGCCCGAGATGGTCGGGATCGCCACGTTCGCGATCGAGGTGTCGAGCACGTTCATGAACACCGCGAGCGACACCGCGATCGTGCCGAGCACGAGCTGCCCGCCTTGCAGCGGAGGATGGGCAGCGGGTGGTTGGGGCTGGGCCATGAGCGCTTCGCGCTTACATCAGGTTCGGTACTGGGGGCGCGGCGCCGTCGGCATTCTGGGCGATGATGCGCGTGATCTCGGCATTGGCCTCGTCGCCATACTTGGCGAACACGTTGGTCTGGTAGACCGTGTTCGGCACGGTGCCGAGCTGGCCGCCGTTATCGTCCTTGATGTCGACGTCGACCTGCATCGACAAGCCGATGCGCAGCGGATGCTGCTTGAGCTCCTTCGGGTCGATCACGATGCGCACCGGCAGGCGCTGCACCACCTTGATCCAGTTGCCCGTCGCATTCTGCGCGGGCAGCAGTGAGAAGGCCGAGCCGGTGCCGGCCGAGAAGCCGACCACCTTACCGTGGTACTTGACCGAGGAGCCGTAGATGTCGGCCGTCAGCTCGACCGGCTGGCCGATCCGCATGTGCGTGAGCTGGACTTCCTTGAAGTTGGCCTCGACCCACACGGCATTGAGCGGCACCACCGACATCAGCGGCGATCCCGGCGCGACACGCTGGCCGACCTGCACCGAGCGCTTGGCGACGTAGCCCGTCACCGTCGCGGGCAGCGTGTTGCGGGCGTTGTTCAGGTAGGCGTCGCGCACCTTGGCGGCGGCGGCGAGCACGTTCGGGTGATCGGCGATGGTGGTGTTCGCGGTCAGTGCGCGGTTCGAGGCGAGCTGCTGCTGGGCGGCGTCGACCGAAGCCTGCGCGGCCTTCACGGCATCGCGTGCGTGCGAGATTTCTTCCTGTGAGACGGCGCCGGTCTGTGCGACCGCGAGGCGTCGGCGCAGATCGTCCTGCGCTTTCGACAGGTCCGATTCGCGCAGCGCGACCTGGGCGCGGTACTGGTCGTCGTTGACGAACAGGCCGCGCACCTGGCGAACGGCCTGCGCCAGATTGGCCTCGGCCTGCTGCAGCGCGACCTGCGCGTCGGCCGGGTCGAGCACCACCAGCGGTGCACCGGCCGTGACGGTCTGCGTATCGTCGGCGTTCACGGCGATCACCGTGCCGGTGACCTGCGGCGTGATCTGCACCACGTTGCCGTTCACGTAGGCGTCGTCAGTGCTCTCGTAGAAGCGCGCGACCAGGAAGTAGTAGAGCCCGTAGGCGATCGCGGCGATCAGGATGATGATGGCAAGCAGGGTCATCATCCGCTTGCGTTTCGCGTTGTTCGGCCTCGTGGCGGCGTTTTGCTGAGAATCGCTCATGGCAAGGTTCTCCGTAGATTCTTGTCGGTGCTGCGAGTGGTGTCAGGCTGGCGCGACCGATGCGGCCGGCATCAGTTTGCGGCCTGTTGCTGCGTGGCGGGGGCGGCCGCCGCCTTGGGCGGTGCGTGTGCGGCTGACGTGTCCCCGGGCGCCGCGCCCGCCGGCTTCGGCGGGGCAGCCTCGAGCGGCGTGCCCGTCGTGTCGAAGCCGCCGCCCAGTGACTTGATCAGGCCGATCTGCATGTCGCGGCGACGCATCACCAAGTTGGTGACGGTCTGCTCGGCGCTCAGGCGGTTGATATCGGCGCTGAGCATCTGCAACTGCGGCGAGAGGCCGGCCTTGTAGCGGATCACGGCGAGATCGTAGGCGCGCGCCGATGCATCGAGCGCGCGCCGTGCGTCGCCCATCTGTTTGTCGACGGCGCGGATCGAGGCAACCTGGGTGGCCACGTCGTTGAGCGCGCCGATCAGCGTCTGGTTGTAGTTCGCCACGCTCAGGTCGTAATCGGCATAGCTACCGCGCAACTGCGCGCGTAGCGCGCCGCCGTAAAAGATCGGCAGGTGCACGGCTGGCCCGAACTGCGTCTGGCGGCTCGCGAACTTCAGGAACTGGCCCCAGCCGAAGGCATCGAAGCCGAAGCCAGCCGCGAGATTCACATCGGGGAAGAACTCGGCCTTGGTTTCCTTCACGTCAGCGATCCGCGCCTCGACCTGCCAGCGCGCCGCGACAATGTCGGGGCGGCGCGAGACCAGGTCGGCGGGGAGGTTGTCGGGCAGGTCGACGGCGCCGCCCGGCTTCAGCACCGGCATGGCGATCTGCAGGCCGCGGTCGGGCCCCTTGCCGAGCAGGGCGGCTAGCTGGTAGCGGACCGTGGTGATCTGGCCGTCCAGTTCCGACAGGGACGACTGGCTGGTCGCCACATTGCCACGCGCGGTCTGCCGTTCGACATTGGTGCCGAGCCCGGTGCCGAAGCGGCCCTCGGCGATCCTGCCGACCGTCTCGCGATTGCCGATCTCGCGCTGCGCGATATCACGCAGCGCGTAGAGCTGGGCGAGCTGGTTGTAGGTGCGCGCTATCGAGGTGGCGAGTGTGATGCGCGCCTGTTGCAACTCCGCCTGCGCGGCTTTCTGCTGCGAGACCGCCGATTTCAGCCGTTCGCGGTTCTTGCCCCACAGGTCGAGCTTCCACGAGGCGCTGAGCAGCGCGTTGTTCTCGCTGAACCAGCTGCCGCCATAGGGCGGCGGGAACAGGCTGTTGCCCGAGTAGAGTTCGCGGGTCCACGAATAGCTGCTCTCGACCTTCGGGAACAGCGTGGCGCGCGAGTACTGGATATAGGCCGAGGCCTTGGCCAGGGGTGCCTCAGCCTGGGCAATGCTCGGGTTGTCCTCGAGCGCCTCGTCGATCAGCTTCGGCAGCTGGGGATCGCCGAACTGGCTGGCCCAGTCGAGCGCCGGCCAGTGGCCGCCTTCGGCGGCCAGGCTCTGCGTGCTGTCGAACTGCGATTTAGGCGCGATCTGCTTGTCGCTGTGAATGCCCATGTAGTTGGCGCAGCCGGCCAGCGCGCTGGCGGCGATTGCCGCCAGCGCGCCGCGTATCGGCCGGACAGCGGCCACCGACCCAGGATGAATGGTGGGCATTGCAAGGATTTCCTTATGTCGATCCATTGAAAATTATTGTTATGGCACGGTTTATGAGGCAGAACCGGCCTGGTTGCCGGTGCCGCCGTCGCCGCCGCAGTAATTGCTGAGAATCCGCCGCAACCTGCTTTTCAGGAAGCCAATTTCCTCCGGCCTGAAGCCGTTCAGCAATTGATCGAGCACGCTGATGAAGAGCTCCGGCATTCTCGCTCGGCCAGCTCGCGTCCTTCGACGGTCAACCCGAGCCGCACCACCCGGCGATCCTCATGGCTGCACACGCGCGACAACAGCCGCGCTTCTCGACACGATTGAGCAGCCGCGTGACGGCACTGGCATCGATTGCGTACGAGCGGGCCAGTTCGGCGTCCGTCGAGCATTTGCCGACCCCGCCAGCATGAACAGCATGCTGGCCTGTGTGCTGGTGATGCCGAGTTCGGTCTGGGTGCGCTGCGTGGCCAGGTTCGTCATCAGCGAGCGCACGCGCGACAACAAAAACAGGCCTGATTAGTTACTTGACTCCGAGACGATCAACACACAGCGAGGATGAGGTTTTGTCGTAACGGCAGCCCGAAGCAGGCGCGGTGCCATCGCGGGCAAATCGAAACGGCGGTTGAAACAGTAGGCGAATTCAGCGAGATAGCGATGGGCATATTTGGCGTGATCGATAGCGTGGTACGTGCCCTTGAGGGCCG
>JAYFRX010000198.1:0-5460 GCA_040946945.1 Burkholderia sp.
GCCGCGGACTGTCCCTGCGAATGGATCACGGCTCGCAGTACAGGTCGGACGATTTCCGCGCCCAGCTCAAGTTCTGGGGGATTACGCCGAGCTACGCCTTCGTCGCTGAGCCGCAGACCCACGGCGTCGCCGAGCGTTTCAATCGGACCATTAAGGAGCAAGCCATCCACGGACGGCTGTTCAACAACGTTGAAGAAGTTCGTGCTGCCGCCGTCGCGTTCAAGGACCAATACAATCGCGAATGGCGTCTCGAAAAACCGGGCTCAAGATACCCTTCGAAGCCTGTCAGGCACCGCTCTTGCGATTTGCCACCTGATCGAAAAATCGTGTCTCAGCAACCGGATCCGGTACATGCGCGAGTTTGGCATCGAGGGCCGTTTCGGCTTCAACCGCATGACACGCAAGCTGTTCTTCGCCGACCTGGCCCGCGCAATACCGTGGTCGGTGCTTTGCTCGGCCTGCCGCCGCTGTTCGTGGTGCTGTGGCTGATGAACCGCGCCGGCCCGCTTTGGTGGCTATGGACCTGGATCATCTGGGTCGCCTTCCAGATGCTGGTGCTGTACCCGAGCTTCATCGTGCCGCTGTGCAACAAGTTCGAGCTGCTCGGCGACGAGGTGCTGCGTGCGCGCATCGAGGGCCTGATGAAGCGCTGCCGCTTCGCGCGGCCAAGGGCCTGTTCGTGATGGACGGCAGCCGCCGCTCCGCGCACGGCAACGCCTACTTCACCGGCTTCGGTGCCGCCAAGCGCATCATGTTCTTCGACACGCTGCTGGCGTGCCTGTCCGGCAGCGAGATCGAGGCGGTGCTGGCCCATGAACTGGGCCACTTCAAGCGCCGCCACATCGCCAAGCGCATGCTGGTCACCTTCGTGCTGAGTCTCGCGTTGCCGGCCCTGCTGGGCTGGCTCGCCGGGCGCACTTGGTTCTATACCGGGCTGGGCAGCTTGCCCTCGATGGCGGGCAGCAACGCGGGCCTGGCGCTGACGCTGTTCTTCGTCACGCCGCTGAGCAGCATGAGCTCGCGCAAGCACGAGTTCGAGGCCGATGTCTTCGCGGCCAGCCAGACCGACCGGCAGGACCTCGTCAACGCGCTCGTGAAGCTCTACGAGGACAACGCCTCGACGCTGACGCCCGACCCCGTCTATACCGCCTTCTACTACTCGCATCCACCCGCCTCGCAGCGGATCGACCGACTGCTGCGCCCAGCATGACGCGCGGCGGTCAGCAAACGCCGGCTCGGCCGACCAAGGGCAGTGCCGAGCGCCTGAGCGGCCGCGTGATCGCCGTGCACGGCCGCCATTATCTGGTCACGCCGGCCGACGGCGGGCCGATGCTGCAGTGCTTCCCGCGCGGCAAGAAGAGCGAGGTGGCGGTGGGCGACCGGGTCGTCTACAAGCGCAGCTCGGCCGACCAGGGCGTGATCGTCGAGATCGAGACGCGTCGCAACCTGCTCTACCGCTCGGATCAGTTCAAGTCCAAGCTGTTCGCCGCCAACCTCGACCAGTTGCTGATCGTGCTGGCCACTGAGCCGTACTTCAGCGAGGACCTGCTTGGGCGCGCGCTGATCGTGGCCGAGGCGAACGAGCTCAAGCCGATTGTGGTGCTCAACAAGATCGACGTCGAGGCCGCGCTGCCGGTGGCGCGCGAGCGGCTCGCGCCGTATCGCGAGCTCGGCTACGACGTGAGCGAGCTGTCGGTGAAGGGCGCGCCCGAAGCGACGCTCGAGCAGCTGATGCCGCGCCTGGCCGGCCATTCGACGATCCTGCTGGGCCAGTCGGGGATGGGCAAGTCGACCCTGGTGAACCTGATCGTGCCTGAGGCCGAGGCCGCCACGCGCGAGATCTCGGCGGCACTGAACAGCGGCCGCCATACTACTACCTTCACGCGGCTCTACCCGCTCGCCGACGGCGGCACCCTGATCGATTCGCCGGGCTTCCAGGAGTTCGGGCTCTATCACCTGACCGAAGGCCAGTCTGAGCGCGCCTTCCCGGAATTCCGGCCGCTGCTGGCCGATTGCCGCTTCTACAACTGCCATCACTTGCACGAGCCGGGCTGCGCGATCCTGGCGGGCGTCGAGGACGGGCGGATCGCGAAATCGCGGCACGCGCTGTATGCACAGCTGGTCCACGAAGCCAGCCAGATTGTGCGCTGAAGGCGCACGCTGCCTGCCCAGCTCGGCCGTGCGGTTCACCGCCCCCGATCTCGCCACCGCCCATCACTGGGTCAATGTGCTGAACGCGGTCGGAATCAGCTGCGAGCTGCACAAGCCCTGCGCGACCGGCGCGCTGGGCGGGCTGCTGCCCGATATCAGTGCGCGCCCGAGATCTGGCTGCAGGACGAGCGCGACACGGCGCTGGCGCGGCGGCATCCTCGAGGGCGGCACGTTCAGGGCCGCCGGCGGACGCGACGCGCTGGCGCTGCGGCCGTTGCGGCGCGGTGCTCGACGCACACAGTTCACGGCCTGTTGGCATTGCGGGCGGACCCGCGATCCGCGCGACGAGGAAGCCGGGCCGGAGGATTGAGCGCCAGCCAGCCCGGCGGCCCGGAAACGAAAAAGCCGGCTTCGCGAGAGCCGGCTTTTTCGTTGGGGAGGCCGCTGCCGCCCCCCCGGCCATTGTCGTCCTGACCGCTCTCAGGACACCCAGACGGCGAGCGTGAGCATCAGCAGCAGGATCATCCACAGGACCACTGCGCGCCAGACCAGGCCGACCGCCGATTGCAGGGTGCGCGGCGTGCAGTCGTCGCCGACCGACAACGGGCCGCTGTTGCCCACCGACAGGGCATCGACGCTGGAGGGCTCGGCCAGCGGACCGGCCAGCCGCGCGCCGAGCGCGCCGCTACCCGAGGCCAGCAGCACGCCGTCGTTCGAGTCCGGCCACTGGCGCGTATGGTTGCGCCAGGCGTAGATTGCATCCTCGAAATTGCCGACGATGGCGAAGCCCAGCGCAGTCAGCCGCGAGGGAATCCAGTCGATCACGAAGAAGGCGCGCTGCGCGAAATTCAAGAATGCCTCGGTGCGATCGTCGGTTGGCAGCGACCAGCTGCGCGACAGGTATTCGGTGATCCGGTATAGCACCGCGCCGGCCGGGCCGAACGGCAGCACGAACCAGAAAAACACGCCGAACACGTGCCGATGCGATGCCACCACGGCGTAGATCAGCGTATGGCGGACGATCTCACCGACCGGCATGTCGACCGTGTCGAGGCCAGTCCACTCGGCCAGCACTTCGCGCGCGCGCGGCACGTCGTCGTCGTTGAGCGCGAGATGAATGTCGGTGAAGTAATGGCTGAACTGGCGGAAGCCGAGTGTGAAACAGACCACCACCACGTTCCAGACGAAGGCGAACGCGAAACTGAGCTTGAACAGCAGATAGTAGACCAGCGCGACCCCCAGCACCCAGGGCACCACCACCACCAGCCAGGCCAGCACGCCATGCTTCTTCTTGCCGGCGTCGAAGCCGTGCGCCGCTGTTTCCGCATAGAACTGGAACAGCGCGAAGACCGGGTTGCCCGGCGACAGCGCGCGCACCTGCTCGATGATGAGGGCGAGGAGAACCGAAAAGAAAGTCATGCGAAAGGCCGTGCCATTCTGAGTTATACGATTTTTCGCATAACGATAGCACAGCGGACCCGCGCGAGGGTTCTGGCGCGCCTCGTCGCAGGGCTTCCGCATGAAGAGGTCGGTGTGGCAAGGGTGAGCGTGCCGAAGTTAGTGGCTGTAAACATCGGCGTACTGGGGTTTACTCTCTATTTTTGGCGAAACTACAGAGATGTCTTTGATCATGGATGCGTTCGTCGAGTTGCGGGATCCGCAGTGCCCGCAGTGCCGTTACCCGCTGGACGTGTACCGGATCGGGTTGTTTAGACACGATTTTTCGATCAGGCGGCAAGTGGCAAGAGCGCTGCCTGACGGGCTTCGAGGGGGCTCTTGAAGCCCAGTTTTTCGAGACGCCATTCGCGATTGTATCGGTCCTTGAACGCGACGGCAGCGGCACGAACTTCTTCAACGTTGTTGAACAGCCGTCCGTGGATGGCTTGCTCCTTCATGGTTCGATTGAAACGCTCGGCGACGCCGTTGGTCTGCGGCTCAGCGACGAAGGCGTAGCTCAGCGTAATCCCCCAGAACTTGAGCTGGGCGCGCAAATCGTCCGACCTGTACTGCGAGCCGTGATCCATTCGCAGGGACAGTCCGCGGCCGGCATCAGCTTCGACCGATCCGAACTGCTCGCGCCCCCCCTTGGCCGATTGGCTCCAGTGCGGCAAAGCGGTCGCCCACTTTGGTGACGTGGATGCCAACACACGCCGCGTCTCAATGATCAACCGCAGCGAAGATCCAGACCAGGCCCTCATCGACGATTTGAACCTTGGCGCCATCGGTGCCCCACATCTCGTTAGGCCGATCAGCCGTCATTCGACCATCGTGAGCATTGGGCGGTTTCTGCGGTCGCCGGTGGGGCAAAAGCAGGCCGTTTTCGCAGATCAGCCGTGCCACACTGGCGCGGGACACGCGGATGTCGTCCTGAATGCGCAAGCGTGCCCAGACCTTACGCGCCCTTTCGCCGACGAACGGCGTGCGAGTCAGATCGGCGCGAATAGCTGCGAGCCGCTCGTGATCGGGCGCCTTGGGCTTTGGGCGACGTCGGACAGGGGCAAGTGGGGTGACCTTGTTGAGTGGCCTGGCGCGCTCGGCATAGATCGTGGAGCGCGGAAAGTCGAGCACCTGGCATACCCGTTGCGATTCGAAGGGTTTGCCTGTCGCGGAGATCGTGTGGCTCATGTCGACGAACTCCGGACGATCAAAGGGCGGCGCTCCTGCCGCTCGCGCTCCATGCGCAGCATTCGACCTCCATGGTCAGTTCGCCGACGCGATGCACGGCTTCCTTGAGCCTGACTTTCAACGGATCGGTCTGACGCGACTTCAGACCGGCTGCGATGCCTGCCAGGGGCGAGTTCGCGCCGTTGTTCGAGCCCGGCGATCGTGACGCCAACTTCGCGAGACACCGCGCCAATCGATTCGCCGCGCAGCAAGCGCAGGACGACAGCACGTTTGCGCCCGACGGACCAGCGCTTGAATTCGGCGGCGCAGGCGGCGTCTACGGCCGCGCTACGCGCGCCCTCCGTCGCCGCCAGCGGAACTTCCTGCACGTCTACCTTCTTCAACATCTCAGACAAAACCGGAGCCGCCGCAGTCGCAATGCATCTAAGAGGCCAGTTCAAAAAGATTGCTTGGTACGCCTGAAGATGTTCCAGCAGACGAGGGCGCAGCCGAATTTCAAGAATGCTTCGTGAATGTCAGCTCGACGATCGAAGCGTATGCGAAGACGACGGAAGTTCTGGAGCCACGAGTGAGTCCGTTCAACGACCCAACGGAATTTGCCCAGACCACTGCCATGTTCAGTGCGGCGCCTTGCGATCACCGGTTTGATGCCGCGTTCGCGCAATCGTTGACGATGCGGATCGG
>JAYFRX010000199.1:0-5438 GCA_040946945.1 Burkholderia sp.
ACGGACTCACTCGTGGCTCCAGAACTTCCGTCGTCTTCGCATACGCTTCGATCGTCGAGCTGACATTCACGAAGCATTCTTGAAATTCGGCTGCGCCCTCGTCTGCTGGAACATCTTCAGGCGTACCAAGCAATCTTTTTGAACTGGCCTCTTAGATGCATTGCGACTGCGGCGGCTCCGGTTTTGTCTGAGATGTTGAAGAAGGTAGACGTGCAGGAAGTTCCGCTGGCGGCGACGGAGGGCGCGCGTAGCGCGGCCGTAGACGCCGCCTGCGCCGCCGAATTCAAGCGCTGGTCCGTCGGGCGCAAACGTGCTGTCGTCCTGCGCTTGCTGCGCGGCGAATCGATTGGCGCGGTGTCTCGCGAAGTTGGCGTCACGATCGCCGGGCTCGAACAACGGCGCGAACTCGCCCCTGGCAGGCATCGCAGCCGGTCTGAAGTCGCGTCAGACCGATCCGTTGAAAGTCAGGCTCAAGGAAGCCGTGCATCGCGTCGGCGAACTGACCATGGAGGTCGAATGCTGCGCATGGAGCGCGAGCGGCAGGAGCGCCGCCCTTTGATCGTCCGGAGTTCGTCGACATGAGCCACACGATCTCCGCGACAGGCAAACCCTTCGAATCGCAACGGGTATGCCAGGTGCTCGACTTTCCGCGCTCCACGATCTATGCCGAGCGCGCCAGGCCACTCAACAAGGTCACCCCACTTGCCCCTGTCCGACGTCGCCCAAAGCCCAAGGCGCCCGATCACGAGCGGCTCGCAGCTATTCGCGCCGATCTGACTCGCACGCCGTTCGTCGGCGAAAGGGCGCGTAAGGTCTGGGCACGCTTGCGCATTCAGGACGACATCCGCGTGTCCCGCGCCAGTGTGGCACGGCTGATCTGCGAAAACGGCCTGCTTTTGCCCCACCGGCGACCGCAGAAACCGCCCAATGCTCACGATGGTCGAATGACGGCTGATCGGCCTAACGAGATGTGGGGCACCGATGGCGCCAAGGTTCAAATCGTCGATGAGGGCCTGGTCTGGATCTTCGCTGCGGTTGATCATTGAGACGCGGCGTGTGTTGGCATCCACGTCACCAAAGTGGGCGACCGCTTTGCCGCACTGGAGCCAATCGGCCAAGGGGGGGCGCGAGCAGTTCGGATCGGTCGAAGCTGATGCCGGCCGCGGACTGTCCCTGCGAATGGATCACGGCTCGCAGTACAGGTCGGACGATTTGCGCGCCCAGCTCAAGTTCTGGGGGATTACGCTGAGCTACGCCTTCGTCGCTGAGCCGCAGACCAACGGCGTCGCCGAGCGTTTCAATCGAACCATGAAGGAGCAAGCCATCCACGGACGGCTGTTCAACAACGTTGAAGAAGTTCGTGCCGCTGCCGTCGCGTTCAAGGACCGATACAATCGCGAATGGCGTCTCGAAAAACTGGGCTTCAAGAGCCCCCTCGAAGCCCGTCAGGCAGCGCTCTTGCCACTTGCCGCCTGATCGAAAAATCGTGTCTAAACAACCCGATCCGGTACACGTCCAGCGGGTAACGGCACTGCGGGCACTGCGGATCCCGCAACTCGACGAACGCATCCATGATCAAAGACATCTCTGTAGTTTCGCCAAAAATAGAGAGTAAACCCCAGTACGCCGATGTTTACAGCCACTAACTTCGGCACGCTCACCCTTGCCACACCGACCTCTTCATGCGGAAGCCCTGCGACGAGGCGCGCCAGAACCCTCGCGCGGGTCCGCTGTGCTATCGTTATGCGAAAAATCGTATAACTCAGAATGGCACGGCCTTTCGCATGACTTTCTTTTCGGTTCTCCTCGCCCTCATCATCGAGCAGGTGCGCGCGCTGTCGCCGGGCAACCCGGTCTTCGCGCTGTTCCAGTTCTATGCGGAAACAGCGGCGCACGGCTTCGACGCCGGCAAGAAGAAGCATGGCGTGCTGGCCTGGCTGGTGGTGGTGGTGCCCTGGGTGCTGGGGGTCGCGCTGGTCTACTATCTGCTGTTCAAGCTCAGTTTCGCGTTCGCCTTCGTCTGGAACGTGGTGGTGGTCTGTTTCACACTCGGCTTCCGCCAGTTCAGCCATTACTTCACCGACATTCATCTCGCGCTCAACGACGACGACGTGCCGCGCGCGCGCGAAGTGCTGGCCGAGTGGACTGGCCTCGACACGGTCGACATGCCGGTCGGTGAGATCGTCCGCCATACGCTGATCTACGCCGTGGTGGCATCGCATCGGCACGTGTTCGGCGTGTTTTTCTGGTTCGTGCTGCCGTTCGGCCCGGCCGGCGCGGTGCTATACCGGATCACCGAATACCTGTCGCGCAGCTGGTCGCTGCCAACCGACGATCGCACCGAGGCATTCTTGAATTTCGCGCAGCGCGCCTTCTTCGTGATCGACTGGATTCCCTCGCGGCTGACTGCGCTGGGCTTCGCCATCGTCGGCAATTTCGAGGATGCAATCTACGCCTGGCGCAACCATACGCGCCAGTGGCCGGACTCGAACGACGGCGTGCTGCTGGCCTCGGGTAGCGGCGCGCTCGGCGCGCGGCTGGCCGGTCCGCTGGCCGAGCCCTCCAGCGTCGATGCCCTGTCGGTGGGCAACAGCGGCCCGTTGTCGGTCGGCGACGACTGCACGCCGCGCACCCTGCAATCGGCGGTCGGCCTGGTCTGGCGCGCAGTGGTCCTGTGGATGATCCTGCTGCTGATGCTCACGCTCGCCGTCTGGGTGTCCTGAGAGCGGTCAGGACGACAATGGCCGGGGGGGCGGCAGCGGCCTCCCCAACGAAAAAGCCGGCTCTCGCGAAGCCGGCTTTTTCGTTTCCGGGCCGCCGGGCTGGCTGGCGCTCAATCCTCCGGCCCGGCTTCCTCGTCGCGCGGATCGCGGGTCCGCCCGCAATGCCAACAGGCCGTGAACTGTGTGCGTCGAGCACCGCGCCGCAACGGCCGCAGCGCCAGCGCGTCGCGTCCGCCGGCGGCCCTGAACGTGCCGCCCTCGAGGATGCCGCCGCGCCAGCGCCGTGTCGCGCTCGTCCTGCAGCCAGATCTCGGGCGCGCACTGATATCGGGCAGCAGCCCGCCCAGCGCGCCGGTCGCGCAGGGCTTGTGCAGCTCGCAGCTGATTCCGACCGCGTTCAGCACATTGACCCAGTGATGGGCGGTGGCGAGATCGGGGGCGGTGAACCGCACGGCCGAGCTGGGCAGGCAGCGTGCGCCTTCAGCGCACAATCTGGCTGGCTTCGTGGACCAGCTGTGCATACAGCGCGTGCCGCGATTTCGCGATCCGCCCGTCCTCGACGCCCGCCAGGATCGCGCAGCCCGGCTCGTGCAAGTGATGGCAGTTGTAGAAGCGGCAATCGGCCAGCAGCGGCCGGAATTCCGGGAAGGCGCGCTCAGACTGGCCTTCGGTCAGGTGATAGAGCCCGAACTCCTGGAAGCCCGGCGAATCGATCAGGGTGCCGCCGTCGGCGAGCGGGTAGAGCCGCGTGAAGGTAGTAGTATGGCGGCCGCTGTTCAGTGCCGCCGAGATCTCGCGCGTGGCGGCCTCGGCCTCAGGCACGATCAGGTTCACCAGGGTCGACTTGCCCATCCCCGACTGGCCCAGCAGGATCGTCGAATGGCCGGCCAGGCGCGGCATCAGCTGCTCGAGCGTCGCTTCGGGCGCGCCCTTCACCGACAGCTCGCTCACGTCGTAGCCGAGCTCGCGATACGGCGCGAGCCGCTCGCGCGCCACCGGCAGCGCGGCCTCGACGTCGATCTTGTTGAGCACCACAATCGGCTTGAGCTCGTTCGCCTCGGCCACGATCAGCGCGCGCCCAAGCAGGTCCTCGCTGAAGTACGGCTCAGTGGCCAGCACGATCAGCAACTGGTCGAGGTTGGCGGCGAACAGCTTGGACTTGAACTGATCCGAGCGGTAGAGCAGGTTGCGACGCGTCTCGATCTCGACGATCACGCCCTGGTCGGCCGAGCTGCGCTTGTAGACGACCCGGTCGCCCACCGCCACCTCGCTCTTCTTGCCGCGCGGGAAGCACTGCAGCATCGGCCCGCCGTCGGCCGGCGTGACCAGATAATGGCGGCCGTGCACGGCGATCACGCGGCCGCTCAGGCGCTCGGCACTGCCCTTGGTCGGCCGAGCCGGCGTTTGCTGACCGCCGCGCGTCATGCTGGGCGCAGCAGTCGGTCGATCCGCTGCGAGGCGGGTGGATGCGAGTAGTAGAAGGCGGTATAGACGGGGTCGGGCGTCAGCGTCGAGGCGTTGTCCTCGTAGAGCTTCACGAGCGCGTTGACGAGGTCCTGCCGGTCGGTCTGGCTGGCCGCGAAGACATCGGCCTCGAACTCGTGCTTGCGCGAGCTCATGCTGCTCAGCGGCGTGACGAAGAACAGCGTCAGCGCCAGGCCCGCGTTGCTGCCCGCCATCGAGGGCAAGCTGCCCAGCCCGGTATAGAACCAAGTGCGCCCGGCGAGCCAGCCCAGCAGGGCCGGCAACGCGAGACTCAGCACGAAGGTGACCAGCATGCGCTTGGCGATGTGGCGGCGCTTGAAGTGGCCCAGTTCATGGGCCAGCACCGCCTCGATCTCGCTGCCGGACAGGCACGCCAGCAGCGTGTCGAAGAACATGATGCGCTTGGCGGCACCGAAGCCGGTGAAGTAGGCGTTGCCGTGCGCGGAGCGGCGGCTGCCGTCCATCACGAACAGGCCCTTGGCCGCGCGAAGCGGCAGCGCTTCATCAGGCCCTCGATGCGCGCACGCAGCACCTCGTCGCCGAGCAGCTCGAACTTGTTGCACAGCGGCACGATGAAGCTCGGGTACAGCACCAGCATCTGGAAGGCGACCCAGATGATCCAGGTCCATAGCCACCAAAGCGGGCCGGCGCGGTTCATCAGCCACAGCACCACGAACAGCGGCGGCAGGCCGAGCAAAGCACCGACCACGGTATTGCGCGGGCCAGGTCGGCGAAGAACAGCTTGCGTGTCATGCGGTTGAAGCCGAAACGGCCCTCGATGCCAAACTCGCGCATGTACCGGATCCGGTTGCTGAGACACGATTTTTCGATCAGGTGGCAAATCGCAAGAGCGGTGCCTGACAGGCTTCGAAGGGTATCTTGAGCCCGGTTTTTCGAGACGCCATTCGCGATTGTATTGGTCCTTGAACGCGACGGCGGCAGCACGAACTTCTTCAACGTTGTTGAACAGCCGTCCGTGGATGGCTTGCTCCTTAATGGTCCGATTGAAACGCTCGGCGACGCCGTGGGTCTGCGGCTCAGCGACGAAGGCGTAGCTCGGCGTAATCCCCCAGAACTTGAGCTGGGCGCGGAAATCGTCCGACCTGTACTGCGAGCCGTGATCCATTCGCAGGGACAGTCCGCGGCCGGCATCAGCTTCGACCGATCCGAACTGCTCGCGCACCCCTTGGCTGATTGGCTCCAGTGCGGCAAAGCGGTCGCCCACTTTGG
>JAYFRX010000200.1:0-5418 GCA_040946945.1 Burkholderia sp.
GAACGGCGCGGTGCGCCGCGTCAGCGGCCGGGTCGACCGCTATCGCGATGTCGACAGGCGATGCGATGGGCGGCCACTGGCTTCCTGGAAGCTGAGAAGCGATTCCGTAAGCTCGGCGGTGCCGACGGACCTCTGGATGCTCGCCGTTGCTTTGCATCGTCCGACCGATAAACGTGTTGACCATGACTTGAAGTCCGCCTAACCTACGAAACCGTGCCGCCCCAACCTTCAACTACGAATGGGACACCGCCGGCGCGGCCGCGGCCCTCCCGACATGACGCCGCTCGCCACGTCCGCCGCTGTCTGCCGCCCCGCCCTCGCTAAACGCCCGGCCCGCCGATCAGTTCGACGCACCGCTGCCCATCTGCCCCAGGCGCTGTCCAGCGTCGCCGACCTGCGCGCGGCCGAAACCGAGGCCGCCGTCGCACGCTGGCTGGCGAAGCGCGGCGAACGCGAGGTGCGCCCGGTCTGGCTCGCGGCCAGCCCCGGCAACAACGGCAGCGACGCGCTGATCGCGGCCGCCGAACTGCTGCAGTTCGGCGTGCAGGGCGAGGTCTGCCTTCCGGTCGAGCCGAAATCCGAGAACGCGCGCGAGGCCGGCGTGCCGATCTCGCCCGAGCCGCTCGCCTCGCTCGACGCCTATGGCTGGGTGCGTCGACGGCCTTGTTGGGATGGGCCTGGCGCGGCCCGTGGCGGGCCCGTTCGCGGCGCTCGCCGAGCGTTGTCAGCGCGCCTCGCGCGGCCTCGGTCGCGGGCTCGCGCTCGATGTGCCGAGCGGCATTGATGCCAACAGCGGCACCTGCGGCGGTGACGGCCCCACCGTCACGGCCACCCCACACGCTGAGCTTCATCGCCGCTAAGCCGGGCCTGTATTTCGGCGACGGCCGCGATCATGCTGGCGAGATCGCGGTCGACACGCCTCGATGCGGCGCCGGCCCGGCAGTCCGCCACGCTGAACGCGCCGGCCCTGTTCGCGCCGTATTGGCCCACACGCGGCGCGGTCTCGCACAAGGGTAGCTTCGACAGCGTGGCGATCGTCGGCATGTGTAGCACCGCGATCCTGGCCGCGCGCGCCGCGCTGCACGCCGGCGCGGGCAAGCGTTTCGTCGGCGAGGATGCCCCTCGCTACAACCCGCCCTTCCCCGAACTGATGCGGCATCCTGGCCGCTCGCTGAATACCGAAGGACTCAGCGCGATCGGAATCGGCTGCGGGCTGGGGGCACCCGCCAGCGCACGATCGAGACGCTGCGCGAGGCCCTCGCGCTCGAACTGCCCGTGATCGTCGATGCCGATGAGCTCCACCTGATCGCCACGCACGCCGAGTTGAACTCGGCCCTGGTCAAAGCGCGGCGTGCACCACGCCGTGTTGATCCCGACCCCGCATCCGCTCGAAGCGGCGCGGCTGCTCGGCACGCACACCGCCGAGGTCTAGGGCGACCGCCTCGCCGCCGCCCGTGAGTTGGCGGCGCGTTTCCACGCGATCGCGGTGCTGAAGGGCTGGGGCACGGTGATTGCTCAGCCAGCCGGGCGCGTCGCCGTCAACCCGACCAGCAACGCCGCGCTCTCCACCGGCGGCAGCGGCGACGTGCTCGGCGGCCTGATCGCGCGGCCTTCCCGGCGCAGCGCCTGCCTGCCTGGGAGGCCGCGCTGGCGGGCGTTTGCCTGCACGGGCTAGCGGCCGACTGCCTGACCACGCTCGGCACCGGACCGGTGGGCCTGGCCACCGGCGAGCTGGGCCGGCCGTGCGCCGGCTGCTGAACCGTCACTTTTAACTCTCGCCTCGCGCCGTCGCCGGTGTGAGGCCGCTATACTCGACATCTTGCGCGCGCTCGATCGCTCGATCCGCTTTCAATCGATGCCGAGCGCATCGCGCGCGGCTTTCGCAGTCTCCCGTAGTCTACCGGCACGCGGCGCGTCCCGCCGCCCACGCCTTCCGAGTCACGACAGTTCGCCAAAACCGATATGACGCTGAATTCGCCCCCTGCTTGGTCCGCCCTCCAATCGCACTACGACGAGATCCGCGACGCGCAGTTGCGCGACTGGTTTGCTCCCGACAACGATCCCGCGCCGACGCGCGCCGAACGCTTCACAGTGGCGGGCGGCGGCCTCGCGATCGATTTCTCGAAGAACCGCATCACCAACGCGACGCTGAAGCTGCTGGTGCAGCTCGCGCGCGAGGCCGGCGTCGAGGCACGCCGCGATGCGATGTTCGCCGGCGAGGTGGTCAACCCAACCGAAGGGCGCGCCGCCCTGCACACCGCGCTGCGCGCGAGCTCTCCCGACGCGCCCTTCCATGCGCAGGTGCTGGCCGAGCGCAAGAAGATGGCGACCTTCGCCGGGCAGGTTCGCGACGGCCGCTGGGCCGGCTACACCGGCAAGCGCATCCGCCACATGATCAACATCGGCATCGGCGGCTCGGACCTAGGACCGAAGATGGTGGTGCACGCGCTCGATCATCTCGCCACCCGCGAGCTGTCCTGCGCCTTCGTCTCGAACGTGGACGGCGCCGACCTGTCCCGTGCGCTGGAGCGCTGCAATGCCGAGGAAACGCTGGTGGTCGTGGTCTCGAAGACCTTCACCACGCTCGAGACCATGACCAATGCACGCTCGGCCCGCGACTGGCTGCTCGCGCACGGCTGCCCCGAGAACGCGCTGGCCAAGCACTTCGTCGGCGTCTCGGCGAACCCGGAGGAAGTGGTCAAGTTCGGCATCGACGCGCACAACGTGTTCGAGATGTGGGACTGGGTGGGCGGGCGTTATTCGCTGTGGTCGGCGGTCGGCCTGTCGATCATGATCGCGATCGGGCCCGAGCAGTTCGAGGAGCTGCTGGCGGGCGCCGACGAGATGGACCGCCACTTTCGTGAGGCGCCGCTCGAAGCGAACCTGCCGGTGCTGCTCGGCCTGATCGGCATCTGGTATCGCAACTTCGTCGGCTCGCAGAACTACCTGGTGGCACCGTATTCGGAAGCGCTGCACTTCCTGCCCTCGTACCTGCAGCAGCTCGAGATGGAGAGCAACGGCAAGTCGGCGCGCCTGGACGGCGCCTTCGTCGACTACCCAACCTCGGCCGTCACCTGGGGCGAGCCGGGCACCAACGGCCAGCACGCCTTCTTCCAAATGCTGCACCAGGGCCCAACCATCGTACCGATCGACTTCATCGCGGTGCTCACGCCCGAGCATGCGCTGGCCAGCCATCACTCGAAGCTGCTCGCTAACTGCTTCGCGCAGAGCGAAGCGCTGATGCTGGGCCGCACGCTAGAGGAAGCACGCAAGATCGCCGGCCCGGACAAACCTGAACTGGCACCGCACCTGGCCTTCCCCGGCAACCGCCCGACCAGCACGCTTCTGGTCGATGCGCTAACCGCCCGCACGCTGGGCGCCCTGCTTGCGCTCTACGAGCACAAGGTGCTGGTGCAGGCCTCGGTCTGGAACATCAACCCGTTCGATCAATGGGGCGTCGAGCTCGGCAAGATCCTCGGCAAGGTGGTGGAGGCCGATCTCACGGCGGCCGACGTCGATCCGGCCAAGCACGATTCCTCGACCTCGGCGCTGATCGCGCGGGCCCGCGCGGCCCTGAAGCGATGAGCGGCACCGCAAACACGAACGGCCGGAAATTCCGGCCGTTCGTGGAGGAAAGGAAATGCGTCGCCCGGTCTCAGTTCGTGCTCGGCTCCGTGGCATCGGCGACGATGCGCCCACCGTCGAGCGTGATCACCGTGCCGCAGCGACGCGCGAGCGCCGGGTCGTGCGTGACCAGCACTAGCGTCGCGGCTTGCGCGCGGTTCAGCTCGAACATCAGATCGATCACGGCGTGGCCTGTAGCGGCGTCGAGGCTGCCGGTCGGCTCGTCGGCGAACAGGATCGATGGCTCGGTGACGAAGGCGCGGGCCAGCGCGACGCGCTGCTGCTCGCCGCCCGACAGCAGCTTCGGGTAATAGCGGGTGCGCGCGCCTAGCCCGACCCGCTCGAGCAGGCGGCGCGCACGCTCGGCCGCTTCGCGCGCCGTGACGCCGCCGCGCAATTCGAGCGGCAGCATCACGTTCTCGAGCGCGGTCAGATGCGGCATCAGCTGGAAGGACTGGAACACGAAACCGACCGAGCCGCTGCGCAGCGCCGCGCGTGCATCCTCGTCGAGTCCATGCAGATCCCGGCCGAGCAGGCGAACCGTGCCCTCGGTCGTGCTGTCCAAGCCGGCAAGCAGGCCGAGCAAGGTGGATTTGCCCGAACCCGAGGCGCCGACGATCGCCAGGCTGCTGCCCGCCGCCACCGTCAGGTCGATGCCGTCGAGGATCGTCAGTTCGCCGGCCGCATCGGCCACCCGTTTCGCCACTTGTCGAACTTCAATGATAGGTTCCATCATCTTGAGCATGAAGCAGAGTGATTCCTGGAAAGACGGCCTGCGCGCCGTTGTGATCGCCGTGGCCGCCACGGCGAGGTTAGGCGGCATCGGCACCGCCGCGCAGGCAGCTACGCAGCCCGTCGCGCCCGCTACCTCGGCGGCCGAGGCCGAGCCGAATATCGTCGTGCTTGGCGACAGCCTGTCCGCCGAATACGGCCTGCCGCGCGACACGGGCTGGGTCGCGCTGATGCGCTCGCGCATCGCGAATCAGCGAATCGATTATAGTGTCGCGAATGCCAGCGTCAGCGGCGAGACCACCAACGGCGGCCGGGCCCGCCTGCCCGCCGTGCTCACGCGCCTGAAGCCCTCGATCCTGATCGTCGAGCTCGGTGCCAACGACGCGCTGCGCGGCGTGCCGTTGGCCACCACCAAGCAGAATCTGCGCGCGATCGTCGCCCAGGCGCAGCAGGCCAAGGCAAAGGTGGTGCTGGTCGGCATGTACGCGCCGCCCAATTACGGGCTCGATTACACGCAGAAGTTCCATGCCATGTACGGCACGCTCGCCAAGGAGCTGCGCCTGCCGCTGGTGCCCTTCCTGCTGGCCGGCCTCGAGAACCAGCCCGACCAGTTCCAGGACGACCAGAACCACCCGAACCAGGGTACCCAGCCCAAGCTGCTCGACAACGTCTGGCCGGTGGTGAAGCCGCTGCTGGGTAAGAGGCCAGTTCAAAAAGCCTGCTCGGTACGCCTGAAGATGTTCCAGCAGACGAGGGCGCAGCCGAATTTGAAGAATGCTTCGTGAATGTCAGCTCGACGATCGAAGCGTATGCGAAGACGACGGAAGTTGTGGAGCCACGAGTGAGTCCGTTCAACGACCCAACGGAATTTGCCCAGACCACTGCCATCTTCAGTGCGGTGCCTTGCGATTACCGGTTTGATGTCGCGTTCGCGCAATCGTTGACGATGCGGATCGGAATCGTAACCACAATCGGCATAGATGACCTTGGGTCTCTGAAGTGGTCGGCCGCGCGCGCCGCGGATCGGGGGAATCGCGTCGACGAGCGGCAGCAACTGGGTGA
>JAYFRX010000201.1:0-5410 GCA_040946945.1 Burkholderia sp.
GTTCTCGCGGAAAATCGGTTTGATGCCGGTCACGACCCCTGTCAGCAGTCCGCAGAGCAACGGGATGGCAGAAAGTTTCGTCAAAACGATAAAGCGAGACTACGTTTGGCGGATGCCCAAGCCTGACATCAGAACCGCACTCCAAAACTTGGCCATCGCGTTTGACCACTACAACGAGTCGCATCCGCACAGCGCCTTGAAATACTGCTCGCCACGCGAATTCCGCCCGCGCGCAACTTCACCAACCGAAGCATGACCGCGTGTCCGGTCATGCAGGGGCAAGTCCAATTTCGTGAAGACGCAGATCATGCCGATGTGGCGCTACGCGATCGTTGACCTGCTGTGCCAGTCATACGAGCAACTGGTTTTGTCGAAGGATCTGAAGGCGCAGGGTCGGACGCAGATGGCCTAGAGCCGCTGGCTGGATCGTCACCACAGTAAGCCGTGGATTGTGCATTTTGCAAAACCTTCGGACAGTCACGTGCGCAACGTCAACTACCTGGGCCGATACATCAAACGACCGCGGCTGTCGCAGTCGCGGCTTATGCACTACGACGGCAAGACGGTGACGGTCGACTATCTGAATCATCGGGGCGGACAGCACCGGATAGCGGAGTGTGAGACTCAGGCGTTCATCGGTCGTTTTGTGGAGCACATCCCGGACAAGCACTTCCGGATGATCAACGTCTACGATGCGGGAATTACTCGGGGCAAATCGCTGGCCTAGTTGCGACCCCATCATGAGGCACTGGCGCGCGCGAAAATTGCGAATTGACATCCGTCCGTCCGGAGACAGGGAAAATGGCCGATTTGAACGAAATCATGTCTCATTCGCGATAGTCGTCGCCCCCCGTAGTGAGTTCGGCTCGTCGTTAGCCGGTTCGCCTGCACATGACGCGCCAGACAGACTGGCTCTGACGCTTTCAATTTCCTATGCATCAAGACGCAGTCGGGCGCGAAGGAGCCGGCGCGCCGAGCGACGCCAACGCGAGCAACGTGGCGGCCTACTTACGGCATCCAGCGCCGAAACCCGGTACCGCGCGCAATGCTGCGACCGTCGCGCTGGGGCAGAAGATTTACCCCGCTTCGGGATCGCCGAGAAGCGGTGTGCCAGGGCCTGTGCGAGCTACCACGGCCCGACCGGACAGGAAATTCCTGTACAGTATTCGCGCCTGTCGGGGCAGTGGGCCGATTACACGGTGGTCGCGCAGCTCCCCGCTTTCCAGCAGGGCGCGAGCGCACGCAACAACAACGATCCGATGCATCGGATCGCATCGCGCCTGTCGGACAGCGAAGTGAAGGCGGCCGCCGATTACATCGCCGACCTGCACTGAGCGCCCGACAACGGGTATCGGGCGCATCGTCATGAATGACGGGTGCAGGAACGAAGAGAGAAAGGGTGGGGCGCTGCCGCCAGGCGGGTGCCTTGCCCTTTTTTGTTGTCAATCGGAGTGTGAATGAGCGTTACCACGCAAGGCATCGAGACCAGGACGCGTCGCCGCGCCCTGAATACCGCGATCGAGCTGATTAGCTCGATGCGCTTCGCGATCGCGCTGCTGGTCGTGCTGGCGATCGCGAGCATCATCGGCACCGTGCTCACGCAGGACGATCCCTATCCGAACTACGTGAACCAGTTCGGCCCATTCTGGGCCGAGATCTTCCGCGCGATCGGCCTCTGTACGGTCTACAGCGCCTGGTGGTTCATGCTGATCCTGCTGTTCCTGGTGGTCTCGCTGTCGTTTTGCGTGCTGCGCAACGGCCCCAAGATGCTGGCCGACGTGCGCAGCTGGAAGGACAAGATGCGCGAGGGCAGCCTGCGCGCTTTTCACCACAAAGCCGAGTTCGCCGTGCCCGGCGAGCGCGCGCAAGTGGCCCGGGCGCTCGCCGGCTTCGTCGCCAAGGCCGGCTACAAGCAGGTGATCCGCGAATCCGGGGGTACCACGCTGATTGCGGCCAAGCGCGGCGCGATGACCAAGTACGGCTATATTGCCGCCCACCTGGCGATCATGGTGATCTGCATCGGCGGCCTGCTCGACGGCAACCTACCGATCCATTTCCAGATGTGGCTGTTCGGCAAATCGCCCGTCAACACCAGCGCGGCAATCAGCGAAATCGGGCCAGATCACCGGCTGTCGGCCTCCAATCCGACCTTCCGCGGTTATGCCTGGGTGCCCGAGGGACAGTACGTCTCGACCGCGATCCTGAACCAGCCGAACGGCTCGCTGATCCAGGACCTGCCGTTCTCGATCCAGCTCGACCAGTTCATCGTCGAGTACTACTCGACCGGCATGCCCAAGCTGTTCGCCAGCAATATCGTGGTGACCGACCGCGAGACCGGCAAGCGCATCCCGGCGCGCGTCGAGGTTAACAAGCCCTTCACTTACAAGGGCGTGTCGATCTACCAGTCGAGCTTTCAAGACGGCGGCTCGCAGATGCAGATGACGGCCTTCCCGATGTCGGGCGCGAGCGACAAGACCTTCCCCGTCAACGGCGTGATCGGCAATGCGGTGCCGCTGGCCGGCCATGCCGGTAACACCATTGAATTCGCTGACTTCCGCGCCATCAACGTCGAGAACGTCACCGACGTGCGCGGCGTTGGCACCACGCATTCGCTCAAAGAAGCGCTCGACGAGCGGCTTGGCTCGGGCACCAAGACCTCGACGCTGGTGAACCTGCACAACGTCGGCCCCTCGATCCAGTACAAGGTGCGCGGCCAGGACGGCCAGGCACGCGAGTTCAACAACTACATGCTGCCGGTCGAGATCGGCGGCGACCGGTTTTTCCTGGCCGGCGTGCGGCTGAGCCCGAACGACCCGTTCCGCTACCTGCGCATCCCCGCCGATGCTGACGATTCGGTTAACGAATGGATGCGAATGCGCGCCGCGCTTGAGGATCCAGCGGTCTGCAGCGAGGCGGCGGAGCGCTTCGCGCAGGCCTCGCTGCCGAACGCCGATGCAGGCTTGCGCACGCGGCTCGACGACAGCGCACTGCATGTCCTGACTCTTTTCGCCGGTGCCGACCCGAGCGCGGGCCGCCAGTCCGACGGCACCACCACGGGCGGCTTCCACGCGGTGGCGAGCTTCATCGACCAGTCGGTGCCCAAGGCCGAGCAGGAGAAGGCCGCTGGCCTGCTGCTGCGCATGCTGGAAGGCACGATGTGGCAGGTCTGGGAGGTCGGGCGCGAACAGGCGGGCGTGGCGCCGGTCAAGCAAACGGCCGAGACGGCGCGCTTCGTGCAGAACGCCATCAACGCGCTGTCGGACAGCTTTTTGTATGGCGCGCCGGTCTATCTGCGGCTCGATGCATATAAACAGGTGCAAGCTTCGGTATTCGAGTTGACACGCGCGCCTGGTGAAAATCTGGTGTATCTTGGCAGCCTGCTTCTGGTGTTCGGCATCTTCTCCATGTTCTACGTGCGCGAACGTCGGCTCTGGCTCTGGCTAAAGGACACGCAGGCAGGCGTTGGCGTCGTGATGTCGATGTCGACGGCCCGCCGGACATTCGATTTCGAGAAGGAGTTCGCCCAGACGCGTGACGCGGTGGGCACGGTGCTCGGTGCCGAATCCGTCGCCGAGGCACCTGCCGGGCACGATATCGACCTCCAAGACTCCCCACGGTAACGTCATGGATCTAACTCAGGCTTCCTCGTCACCGGTGCAGCGCGGCAGCACGGAAGCAGCGCCCGCCGCCGCGCTGTTCGACGATCGTCCCTTTTACCGCCGCCTGTTCCTCGTCGACTGGCTGTTCGCGCTGGCGATGGTGGCGGGTGCCGGCTTTGCCCTGATGCACTGCCAGGCGCACATGGACTACTACGACCAGGCGGTGATGACGGTCGCGACCGTCGCGCTGGTCGGGCTCGGCTGGCGCTGGAAGCCGGCCCGGTTGCTGATGGCCCTGATCGCGACGCTCTCGCTGCTGTCGCTGAATCTCTATCACGGCGATCTGTCCCGGGCTGATTCGACCTTTTTTCTCAAGCACTTCCTGTCGAGCCAGTCCGCCATCCTGTGGATGAGCGCGCTGTTCCTGTTCGCCACCATGTTCTACTGGATCGGCCTGCTTAGCCGTTCGCCGACCGGTGCCGCGATCGGCCAGAAGATGACCTGGGCCGCGGTGCTGATGGGCTTCACCGGGCTGATGGTGCGCTGGTACGAGTCCTACCTGATCGGTGCCGACGTCGGCCATATCCCAGTCTCGAACCTCTACGAAGTGTTCGTGCTGTTCAGCCTGATCACGGCCTTGCTCTACCTCTACTACGAAGGCCATTACGGCACGCGCGCGCTGGGCGGCTTTGTGCTGCTGGTGATTAGCGCGGCGGTCGGCTTCCTGATGTGGTACTCGATCGCGCGCGACGCGCAGCAGATCCAACCGCTGGTGCCAGCGCTGCAGAGCTGGTGGATGAAGATCCACGTGCCGGCCAACTTCATCGGCTACGGCAGCTTCGCGCTGTCGGCGATGGTCAGCGCCGCCTACCTGCTCAAGGAACGCGGCGTGCTTGCCGATCGACTACCGGCGCTCGAGGTGCTCGACGATGTGATATACAAGTCAATCGCGGTCGGCTTCGCGTTCTTTACGATTGCTACCATCCTCGGCGCACTGTGGGCCGCCGAAGCTTGGGGCGGCTACTGGAGCTGGGACCCGAAGGAAACCTGGTCGCTGATTGTCTGGCTCAACTACGCGGCCTGGCTGCACATGCGCTTGATGAAAGGGCTGCGTGGCGGCGTGGCCGCCTGGTGGGCGCTGACGGGCCTGCTGGTCACGACCTTCGCCTTCCTCGGCGTGAACATGTTCCTGTCGGGGCTGCACAGCTACGGCAAGCTGTAAGCGTCGCCCACGCGTCACCTCGAACCAATTCAAAAACCGCTGCTTCTGCCTGGACGCGTGGCGGTGAATTCACGTATCGCGGCCGGCTTCGGGAGCCGGCGTGGAGATCGTTAATGTTGATCAGGGCCACGCGCCGGCAACTGCTTGCCGGCGACGACATTCCACGCGGCGAGATCACCTCGCCCGCCGTCTTCCCGGCGCGCTGCGGTGTGCTGCAAGCGGGGCCCCGGCGCGATGGTCGACGGCGGCTTGTGCGGCCTGCCGGGCAACCCGCTGGCGATCTACCGTTCGCCGAGCCCCGCCGCGCATACGCTGGCCGCGACCCACCAATGCGAAGTTTGTGGTGCCCGACAAGGTCACGCTCTACAAGGACGCGACCACCTACAACAACTGGGTCTTCGCGGAATCGTGTGGATAAAAATGAGCCATTTTTCAAATTTTAGGCAGCATGCACGTGAGGATCTTTAGAGGCCAGTTCAAAAAGACTGCTCGGTACGCCTGAAGATGTTCCAGCAGACGAGGGCGCAGCCGAATTTGAAGAATGCTTCGTGAATGTCAGCTCGACGATCGAAGCGTATGCGAAGACGAC
>JAYFRX010000202.1:0-5368 GCA_040946945.1 Burkholderia sp.
ACCATGCGCACGGCTTCCAGCATGAATTCCTGCGTATATCGAGCTCTCGGATTACCCATCTTCCCTTCCTCCTTGCGTGAGTTTTACACACTCAGCAAGGGATCCATTTTTTGCGGGCAAGCTCAGGAAGTGGAAATCCTCTGCGAAGCAGTGGAGTATGGTCGGGCAAAAAAATTGATTGCGCGCTCGCCATTGCTGCCGGGGGACGACCGATGAAGACGGTCTGTGAAGTCCTGGGTGTGTCGCGCTCGAATCTCGCAGTCAAAACAGGGCGACAGTCCGATTGGGTCGACCGGCGAAAGACACCGACCATGGATGACAAACCGCTTGTTGCAGAGCTTCAGGAACTGGTTGCCGACCTGCCCACATATGGCTACCGGCGTGCATGGGCGCTGCTCAGACGCCGGTGCGACGCGCTGGGCCGTCCACGTGTTAATGCAAAGCGGATTTATCGCGTCATGCGCGCCCACAAACCTGCTACTTGAACGCCGTCCTCGCCATACCCCGTCCTCGCGGCGACACGACGGCAAGGTCGCGGTGGGCAGGAGCAATGCCCGCTGGTGTTCGGACGGCTTCGAATTCGGTTGCGATGACGGCGCGCCGTTGCGCGTCATCTTTGCGCTGGACTGCTGCGACCGGGAAGCCATAAGCTGGGCGGCGACGACGGGTGGTTACACCGGGGACATGGTGCGCGATGTGATGCTTCAGGCGGTGGAGAACCGTTTCAATGGCGCGCTTAAGGCTGACAGCGAAATCGAGTGGCTCAGCGATAACGGTTCCTGCTACATTGCCGAGGAAACGCTGACGTTCTCGCGGAAAATCGGTTTGATGCCGGTCACGACCCCTGTCAGCAGTCCTGCAGAGCAACGGGATGGCAGAAAGTTTCGTCAAAACGATAAAGCAAGACTACGTTTGGCGGATGCCCAAGCCTGACGTCAGAACCGCACAGCAAAACTTGGCCATCGCGTTTGACCACTACAATGAGTCGCATCCGCACAGCGCCTTGAAATACTGCTCGCCACGCGAATTCCGCCAGCGCGCAACTTCACCAACCGAAGCGTGACGGCGTGTCCGGTCATGCAGGGGCAAGTCCACAGACATTCACGAAGCATTTTTGAAACTCGGCTGCTCGTTCGTCTGCTGAAATATCTTCAGGCCT
This sequence comes from Burkholderia sp., assembly GCA_040946945.1. Classification (GTDB taxonomy): domain Bacteria; phylum Pseudomonadota; class Gammaproteobacteria; order Burkholderiales; family Burkholderiaceae; genus Burkholderia. The sequence continues at coordinate 1,160 of JAYFRX010000202.1, forward strand.
GCTCAGCATAGTTTTTGAACTGGCCTCTTAGAGGTGTTAACAGAATGACTTTTTCAGGTGTCGCCAGCATATGATGCAGCAGGCGATTCTGAGAAAAGCCTCGTGTATGGATGCAAGCTGTTCAAACCGGATGCGCAGTCGGCGGAAGTTGTGAAGCCACGAGATGGTTCGCTCCACAACCCAGCGTGTTTTGCCCAGCCCACTACCATGAGGCTGACCACGTCTAGCGATTTCGGTTGCAACGCCGACGGCATGCAGTGGACGCCGATATTTGTCGTGGTCGTAGCCTCTGTCGCCCTGAACGACCCGAGGCTTTGATAGTGGTTTGCCACGCTTGCCGCGGATGGGTGGAATTGCCTCGACCAGCGCTTGAAGTTGAGTGACGTCGTTGCGGTTGGCGCCGGTGAGAATCACCGCGAGCGGGATGCCCTGCGCTTCGGTGATGAGATGGTGCTTTGAACCGGGTCGCGCGCGGTCTGTGGGATTCGGTCCTGTTTTTGACCTGAGCCCACAGCGCGGATTGAAGAGGAATCGACGATGACGCGAGACCAGTCGATTTGGTCGGCTGCGCGCAATCGCGCAAGCAGCACCTCGTGCAGTTGCTCCCAGACGCCAGCGGCTTGCCAGTCACGTAGGCGACGCCAGCAACTCATGCCGCTGCCGCAACCCATCTCGCGAGGTAGCAGGTCCCAACGCAGGCCTGTCTGCAAGATGAAGAGAATGCCGGTGAGCACCGCACGATTGTCGAGCGGCTTGCGCCCCGGATAACGGGTTCGCCGTCGTTTGGGAAGGGGCAGCAACGGTTCGATGAGTGCCCATAGTTCGTCGTCGAGTATCGGCTTGGCCATGTCCTTTTCGTCGTCGAAACAATGAAAAGGTTAACAGCATTCATCGAGAGCTAACAGCCCCTTCGTTCATTTTGTTAAGGGTTCTTAGCGCCTCAGCTAGCGGTATGCGCGGCGATGAAGTCCTTCACCTGCTGCACGTCAGCCTTCATCACCTCGAAGCGCTGCGGCAGCGCCTCGATGCCGTCGAACGCGGCGGGACGCTCGGCCTCTCGGCCCAATGCCTCGCGGATCGTCTCGCCGAACTTGATCGGCTGGGCAGTCTCGAGCACCACCATCGGCACGCCCGGCTGCAGGTGCTCGCGTGCCACCTTCACGCCGTCGGCCGTGTGCGTGTCGATCATGGTCGCGTAGCGCGCGTAGACGTCACGGATCGTTGCCAGACGATCCGCGTGCGTGCTGCGGCCCGACACGAAGCCGAACTCGGCCACGCGCGCGAAATCGCCGCTCGCGGCCAGATCGAAGCTGCCCTTGTGCTCGACGTTGTGGAACAGCTGCAGCACGCGTGCCGGATCTCGGCCCAGCAAGTCGAACACGAAGCGCTCGAAGTTCGAGGCCTTCGAGATGTCCATGCTGGGGCTGCTGGTGTGGTAGGTCTGCTCGGCACCGCGCACGCGGTAGCTGCCGGTTCGGAAGAACTCGTCGAGCACGTCGTTCTCGTTGGTGGCGACCACCAGCTTCTCGATCGGCAGGCCCATCATGCGCGCGATATGGCCGGCACAGACGTTGCCGAAGTTGCCCGAGGGCACCGTGAACGAGACGCGTTCGTCATTGCTCTTGGTCTCGGCGAAATAACCCTTGAAGTAGTAGACGACCTGAGCGCCCACGCGCGCCCAGTTGATTGAGTTGACCGTGCCGATCTTGTGTCGCGCCTTGTAGGTGTGATCGTTCGAGATCGCCTTGACGATATCCTGAGCGTCGTCGAACACGCCTTCCACCGCCAGGTTGAAGATGTTCTGATCTTGCAGGCTGTACATCTGTGCCGACTGAAACGCGCTCATCTTCTGGTACGGCGAGAGAATGAACACCCGCACGCCGGCCTTGCCGCGCATCGCGTATTCGGCCGCGCTGCCGGTGTCGCCCGAGGTCGCACCGAGGATGTTGAGGGTCTCGCCGTGCTTGGCCAGCGTGTACTCGAACAGGTTGCCGAGCAACTGCATGGCCATGTCCTTGAACGCCAGGGTCGGGCCGTTCGACAGCTCCAGCAGCGCCAGCGTGGTGCTGCCCTCGCTGCCGAGCGGCTTGATCGGCGTGATGTCGGCGGAATTCTCGCCATGGCGCGTATTGCTGTAGACCTCGGCGCGATAGGTGCGGCGCGTCAGATCGCGCAGGTCCTCGGCCGGGATGTCGTCGCTGAACCTGGAGAGTACCTCGAAGGCTAGTTCTGCGTACGGCAGGCTGCGCCAGCGCGCGAGTTCCTCGGCGCTCACGCGCGGGTACTCGGCCGGCAGGTAGAGCCCGCCGTCCTTGGCGAGGCCGCCCAGCAGGATGTCCGAAAACGTGTGGCGCTCGCCGATGTCGGCGCCGCGCGTCGAAATGTAATTCATGTCGGGTCTTCGCGGAATTGTGTGGGTAAATTTCGTCATGAAAACGCCTGAGAGCGAATGTGGGAGGGGGTTTTCGAGATTCGGATGTTGCGAAAAAGCTGGCATGATTTCCACGATGGCTACTTCACGCAAACGAAAGCGTCTGTCCGACGCATACCGCTTCGAAGGAAGCTGTCCTCTCCAAGAGATCCACGACGTGTTCGGCGATCGAGTCGCACCCATCATCGCGCTGGTTCGGCGCTCAAAAACACGGCCTGCACTGGAGAGGCAACCGGATATGTCCTGGCTACGATCGCAAGCAACCCTCGTGCATGCGATCTGTCGAGCGGTGCCTCGGGCGGTATCCCTAAAATAGTCCTGATTAGTTACTTGACTCCGAAGCAGACATGAAATCAAGTATCGTTGGCCAGATGCTTACGGAGCGTGCGCCATGCCCATGAACAGAATCCAGTTTTAGGCCGGTCTGTCGATGAAAGAATTTCAGGAGCAGTACGGCAACGAAGCGCAATGCGAGGCCGCGCTGGTCGAGTCTCGCTGGCCCGATGGCTGGGTGTGCCCTCGATGCAAGGGCACGCGCTACGCCAGCGCCTACAACGGCGGCGACTGTGGGAATGCCTAAGCCAGTCCTGCCGGTACCAATGCTCGTCGATCGTCGGAACGATATTCGAGAAGACGAAATTGCCGCTGACGACCTGGTTTCTGGCGATCTACCTGGTGACGCAGAGCAAGAACGCCATCAGCGGACTGGAGCTCAAACGCCAGCTTGGCGTGAGCTACAAGACGGTCTGGCTCATCAAGCACAAGTTGCTGGAGACCATGTGGCTGCGCGAAGAGCGACGCCGGCTCGACGAACGGGTCGAGGTCGACGACGCGTATCTGGGCGGGGAACGCTCCGGCGTAAGGCTGTGGGCGTGGCGCGCCCGGGAAGACGCCGTTTGTAGCGGCCGTGCAGACCTCTGACGATGGCCGCCCTCTGTTCATGCGGCTCTCGCCCGTGCCGGGCTTTACCAAAGCGGCCTTTGAGGTCTGGGCGGCCAGCAGCCTGATGCCCACCGCGTGCGTCGTTTCCGATGGCCTGTGGTGTTTCGACGGCGTGACGCAAAAGGCTGCCAGTCATGAGCGCCATGTCACGGGCGGTGGCCATCAGGCCGCGCAGCGCCCCGAGTTCCGCTGGGTCAACACGATGCTCGGCAACCTGAAACGGCCCTCAAGGGCACGTACCACGCTATCGATCACGCCAAATATGCCCATCGCTATCTTGCTGAATTCGCCTACCGTTTCGATTTGCCCGCGATGGTGCCGCGCCTGCTTCGGGCCGCCGTTACGACAAAACCTCATCCGCGCCGTGTGTTGATCGTCTCGGAGTCAAGTAACTAATCAGGACTATTTTGGGGACACCGCCGGCGTCGCTCTTCGCGCAGCCACATGGTCTGCAGCAATTTGTGCTTGATGAGCCAGACCGTCTTGTAGCTGACGCCCAGCTGGCGTTTGAGCTCCAGTCCGCTGATGGCGTTCTTGCTCTGCGTCCCCAGGTAGATCGCCAGAAACCAGGTCGTCAGCGGCAATTTCGTTTTTTCGAATATCGTTCCGACGATCAACGAGCATTGGTACCGGCAGGACTGGCTCAGGCATTCCCACAGTCGCCGGCCGTTGTAGGCGCTGGCGTAGCGCGTGCCCTTGCATCGAGGGCACACCCAGCCATCGGGCCAGCGAGACTCGACCAGCGCGGCCTCGCATTGCGCTTCGTTGCCGTACTGCTCCTGAAATTCTTTCATCGACAGACCGGCCTGAAACTGGATTCTGTTCATGGGCATGGC
>JAYFRX010000203.1:0-5347 GCA_040946945.1 Burkholderia sp.
AGTTGCTGGAGACCATGTGGCTGCGCGAAGAGCGACGCCGGCTCGACGAACGGGTCGAGGTCGACGACGCGTATCTGGGCGGGGAACGCTCCGGCGGTAAGGCTGTGGGCGTGGCGCGCCCGGCAAGCCGCCGTTTGTAGCGGCCGTGCAGACCTCTGACGATGGCCGCCCTCTGTTCATGCGGGTCTCGCCCGTGCCGGGCTTTACCAAAGCGGCCCTTGAGGTCTGGGCGGCCAGCAGGCTGATGCCCACCGCGTGCGTCGTTTCCGATGGCCTGTGGTGTTTCGATGGCGTGACGCAAAAGGCTGCCAGTCATGAGCGCCATGTCACGGGCGGTGGCCGTCAGGCCGCGCAGCGCCCCCCGAGTTCCGCTGGGTCAACACGATGCTCGGCAACCTGAAAACGGCCCTCAAGGGCACGTACCACGCTATCGATCACGCCAAATATGCCCATCGCTATCTCGCTTAATTCGCCTACCGTTTCAACCGTCGTTGCGATTTGCCGGCGATGGCGCCGCTCCTGCTTCGAGCCGCCGTTACGACAAAACCTCATCCGCGCTGTGTGTTGATCGTCTCGGAGTCAAGTAACTAATCAAGAAGATTCTTGGGACGACCTCGTCCGATATCCTCGATCCGCACGATACCATGGCCATCGGCGGTGGTGCGCGGCACCGCCTTCCAGGCGTGCCCGTAGATCACTTCGAACGTCAGCACGATCGTGTCGTCATCGCGGCGACGGGCCTCGAGCGCATCCTTCAGGGCACGCAGCGCGCGCGCCGGCAGCCGTTCGCCGCCTTCACGCGGGAACGGATAGGCACCCCAGCGGCGCACGTCGGCCAGCAGTGCTTCGGGTGACTTGTAGGTGATGGTCAGCGCTTCCTGGTCCATCACCGGGATTTCGAAGCCGCTCTCGACCAGCATGTCGCCGAGATCGTGCATGTCCACGAAGTCGATCACATGCGCGCGCGGCGCGCAATCGGTCACAGCCTCGGCTTCGGCATAGGCGGCACGCAATTCGCGCAGCGTGTCGGGGCCCAGCGTGCTGAACATCAGCAGCCCGCCCACGCGCAGAACGCGCTGCCATTCGGGAAACAACAGGTCGGGGCGCGCGTGCCACTGCAGCGCGAGATTCGACCAGATGAAGTCGAAGGCCGCGACGGCGAACGGCAGGGCCGCGAAATCGGCCTGCGCCAGGCGCGGACCGCGCTGGTCCAGCGACTTCGACAGCGTGGCCGGCAGGAAGCGCCGCCAGCTGGTGTCGGCCGCCTCCTGCGTGGCGGCACGCGTGAGCATCGCGGCCGACAGATCGATGCCGTACACCGCTGCTTCGGGAAACCGCGCGCGCAGCAGCGGGAGATCGTCGCCGATGCCGCAGCCGGCATCAAGCACGCCCGAGGGCGTCACCTTGATGTAGTCGAGACGCTCGCCCATGCGCTGCGCGATCTCGCGCGGCAGGAACGAAACTGCGTCGAACGCGGTGGCACGGCGATCGAAGATCCGCCGCAGGTGTCGGGGATCATTGGCTGGACGGCCGGAAGGGGTGGAAACAGAGGACATGTCGGGCAAACTGGCGAAGTGCCCGAAGTATACTCGCTCGCCTCACAGGCTTCAGTGCGGGCGGCTCTGGCGGAGAAGCTCCATGCAAAAGCCCAGAATGTTGCTGCGCAGCAGGTCGCATGGCCGTTTCGTGACAATGCGCCAGGCCTGCGAACGGCTCCTCGTCGCTGCGCTGACGAATTTTTGCCTGTTATGCTATGCGGCAATTCGTCACGCAACTTGATTTGCGAGGCCTGCGACGTCGCGTATTAGAACGAATCGCGGCTGCGCTGCCTGCAATGCACACTACCGCTCGCGGCGGATCGCGCCCGCCAGGGAGCACGCCGCGGCTATCGCTGCGAACTCTGTCGCGCGGCACCGCTCCGCCGTTCGACGCGACGCTTGCGCTGGGCGACTACCGGCCGCCGCTCGACACGCTGGCACTGGATCTGAAGTTCGGTGCGCGGCTCGCCATCGGCACGCTGTTCGCGGCGAACGGCTCGCGCGCGCCACGGCCGACCTGCCTGCCGTCGAGGCCCGCGTGAACCTGGTGCTGCCGGTGCCGCTCGCGCGGCGGCGGCTGGTCGAGCGCGGCTACAACCAGACCTGGGCGATCGCGCGGCTATTCGCGCGGATACCGCGGTGCCGGCCGACGCGCGGCTGCTGGTACGCAGCGCGGACACCGCGCCGCAATCGCGGCTCGACCTGGCGGCGCGGCATGCCAACGTCGAATGCGCCTTCGCCGTGAAGGGCGAAATACGCGGGCTGCATCTGGGCCAGGTCGACGACGTGATGACTTCGGGCACCACGCTCGCCGCGCTGGCCGCCTTGCTCAAAGAGGCCGGCGCCGCGGCGCGTGATGAATTTCGTCGCGCTGCGCACGCTGCACGATTAGGCTTACGGCGCGCGGCCCGCGCAAAATCGTTGCCGACGCACTGGCGTCACCAAGGCGTGAATCGCGTGACGATACGGTGACGCGTCGCCGCCACGACATGCAGGGACGATGTATGGAAACGCCGGCAAAACTGCATGCAGTCATGGAAACACCTGATTAGTTACTTGACTCCGAAGCAGGCATGAAATCAAGTATCGTTCGCCAGGTGCTTACGGAGCGTGCGCCATGCCGATGAACAGAATCCAGTTTTAGGCTGGTCTGTCGATGAAAGAATTTCAGGAGCAGTACGGCAACGAAGCGCAATGCGAGGCCGCGCTGGTCCGGTCTCGCTGGCCCGATGGCTGGGTGTGCCCTTGATGCAAGGGCACGCGCTACGCCAGCGCCTACAACGGCCGGCGACTGTGGGAATGCCTGAGCCAGTCCTGCCGGTACTAATGCTCGTCAATCGTCGGAACGATATTCGAGAAGAAATTGCCGCTGACGACTTAGGTTCTGGCGATCTACCTGGTGACGCAGAGCAAGAACGTCATCAGCGGACTGGAGCTCAAACGCCAGCTGGGCGTGAGCTACAAGCCGGTCTGGCCCATCAAGCACAAGTTGCTGGAGACCATGTGGCTGCGCGAAGAGCGACGCCGGCTCGACGAACGGGTCGAGGTCGACGACGCGTATCTGGGCGGGGAACGCTCCGGCGGTAAGGCTGGGCGTGGCGCGCCCGGCAAGACGCCGTTTGTAGCGGCCGTGCAGACCTCTGACGATGGCCGTCCTCTGTTCATGGGGCTCTCGCCCGTGCCGGGCTTTACCAAAGCGGCCCTTAAGGTCTGGGCGGCCAGCAGCCTGATGCCCACCGCGTGCGTCGTTTCCGATGGCCTGTTGTGGTGTTTCGACGGCGTGACGCAAAAGGCTGCCAGTCATGAGCGCCATGTCACGGGCGGTGGCCGTCAGGCCGTGCAGCGCCCCGAGTTCGGCTGGGTCAACACGATGCTCGGCAATCTGAAAACGGCCCTCACGGGCACGTACCACGCTATCGATCACGCCAAATATGCCCATCGCTATCTCGCCGAATTCGCCTACCATTTGAACCGCCGTTTCGATTTGCCCGCGATGGCGCCGCGCCTGCTTCGGGCCGCCGTTACGACAAAACCTCATCCGCGCCGTGTGTTGATCGTCTCGGAGTCAAGTAACTAATCAGGTGGAAACATTTCGAATAACTGGAAACGAACATGTTCAACGTCGTGCTCGTCGAGCCCGAAATCCCGCCGAATACCGGCAACGTGATTCGTCTGTGCGCCAACACCGGCGCGCGGCTGCACCTGATCGAGCCGCTCGGTTTCCCGCTCGGCGACGCGAAGCTGCGCCGCGCCGGGCTCGACTATCACGAATACGCGCAGATGCAGGTGCATCGCGACTGGGATGCCTTCCTCGCCCAGGAGCAGCCGGATTCGGCGCGTCTGTTCGTCTGCACCACTCGCGGCTCGGGTCGCCTCCACGACCACGCCTTCACGCCTGGTGACTGGTTCGTGTTCGGTGCCGAGACACGCGGCCTCAGCGAGGCCATGCTGGCGCGCTTCCCGAACGAGCAGCGCGTGCGGCTGCCGATGCAGCCCGGCAATCGCAGCCTCAACCTGTCGAACACGGTGGCCGTGGTGGTGTTCGAGGCCTGGCGCCAAGCCGGCTTCGAAGGTGGTGCATGATGCCCCCTTCGTCAGAATAGTTGTCGCCCGAATAGGATCTGGAAATCCGGGGGCGCAATGAGGACGAGAAGTGGCAAAGTACGGACCGGCATTCAAGGGAAAGGTGGTTGCAAGGTTGCTGCCGCTGAAGCGCGCGTCGGTTGAAGATGTCGCGCAGGAAACACGCGTGAACGTGGGTACGCTGGAGCGCTGGCGCAGTGAGTCGCTGCAGTGAGTCGCTGTCCAATCCCGCCCGTGGGCGGGCTTAGACAGCTGCATCGCGACTGGACGCCGCGCTCACCACTGCCGCGCTGGACGAGACATCGCGCAGCGCATGGTGCCACGAGAGCGGCTTGTATCCGCAGGAGCTTGCTGCCTGGCGGGACGCGGCCACCCAGGCGTTGGCCGACCCGCAGGACGTGCGTGCCACGCCTGAGCAAACGAAGGCGGATCGCCGCGGGATCAAAGAACTCGAGCGCGAAGTTCGGCGTAAGGACCGTGCGCTGGCCGAGATGACCGCCTTGTTGGTGCTGTCAAAAAACTCGAGGCGGTCTTCCACAAGGGAGAGGACGAATGATCGGTCTCGAGGAGCGCCAGATGACTGCCCGAAACATCGATGCGGCTCATCAGGCCGGTGTACGGTTGCGCCTGGCTTGCGAGACTGCCGGCATTGACGTGTGCGCACCCCTGCAACGCTGGAAGGCCCAGGATGGGCTGCAAACCGGCGACCGTCGGCCGCCAGGCGGTTCATACCAAGCCAGCGCATGCGCTGACCGAACCGGAGCGTCAGGCTGTGCTCGCAGTCGCCAACGGAGCGCGCTTCGCAGACATGTCGCCTGCGCGGATCGTGCCGGCGCTGGTCGACGAAGGCGTCTATCTGGCGAGTGCATCAACCTTCTGTCGGTTAGAGGCCAGTTCAAAAAGACTGCTCGGTACGCCTGAAGATGTTCCAGCAGACGAGGGCCGCAGCCGAATTTGAAGAATGCTTCGTGAATGTCAGCTCGACGATCGAAGCGTATGCGAAGACGACGGAAGTTGTGGAGCCACGAGTGAGTCTGTTCAACGACCCAACGGAATTTTTGATTAGTTACTTGACTCCGAGACGATCAACACACAGCGCGGATGAGGTTTTGTCGTAACGGCGGCCCGAAGCAGGCGCGGCGCCATCGCGGGCAAATCGAAACGGCGGTTGAAATGGTAGGCGAATTCAGCGAGATAGCGATGGGCATATTTGGCGTGATCGATAG
>JAYFRX010000204.1:0-5336 GCA_040946945.1 Burkholderia sp.
CTGGAAGCTGAGAAGCGATTCCGTAAGCTCGGCGGTGCCGACGAGCTCTGGATGCTCGCCGTTGCCTTGCATCGTCCGACCGATAAACGCGTTGACCATGACTTGAAGTCCGCCTAACCTACGAAACTCTGCCGCCCCAACCTTCAACTACGAATGGGACGCCGCCGAATGTTCGCCCAGCAGTACGCTGAATGCTTCGCTCATGTCGCCCGTCGAGACGCCTCGCAGGTAGAGCCACGGCAGCGCTGCCGACGCCCGCGGCGACTTGCGCACATACGGGCGGGTACCATGTTCGAATTGAACTTCGCCCCCGAGCCCGAACGGTCGCGCACCTTCGGCGCCTGGACCGGCGACCGATGGCCGTGACGTTTTCGCGCTCAGGCAGATAACCATTGCGCACGATCGCGCGCCGGCCGTCCAGCGTCTTCACGTTCGAATACTGTTCGAGCAACGCCGCCAATTCCGCCTCGATGGCCTGATGGATAACCTGCCGTGCGCCTTGCCGGATCAACTCATCCAAACTGCACTACCCCTTGATTGCCGTTTCTGCTGCTTGACTGCTCTGCGCTTCCTGCGTACGTTTCGCCATGGTGGTGGGCCTCCGGTTGCTAGGTGTTACCGCGGAAAGCAACATGCTCACGCAACCGTCACCGCCTTCTCAAATCCCTCTCGACCCCCGTACACCAGATTCGACATTAACTCACACTTCCGGATCATCGACTTGCCAGTTTCGGCTGGCTTGTCGACAATTGACGCCCGTCGGCAGCCTGACCGCCGACACGCCGGGCGTCGAGGGAACTCCAGCCAGCACAGGCTTATACCACGGGGAGAAGCGCTCTGAACGCCCACGACTATTCCATCACCTTTGCCGTTTACAACCAGGTCGACTACACGCGTCAGTGCATTGACAGCATGATCGCCCACGGCACGCCGCTCGATCGCGTGGTGGTGGTCGACAACGCCTCGACCGACGAGACCCGCGCCTACCTGGAGACGCTGCCACTCGGCGGCCGGATCCTGAACCGCGACAATCTTGGCTGTGGCACGGCATGGAACCAGGGTGCGCTGCACCAGCAGGCCGAGTGGACCGTGGTGGTGAACAACGACGTGCTAGTCTCGGCGAACTGGATCGAGAACCTGATCTGCACGGCGATCCGGCACGGCCTGAAGGTGGCCTCGCCGGCCCTGCTCGAGGGCTCGCTCGACTACGACTTCCAGAGTCTCGCGCCGCAATGGAGCGAGACGATGCGCGAGGTGCGGCGCGACGGGATTTGTCACGCGGTCTGCCTGGTGGTGCATCGCAGCGTCTGGATGGAGGTCGGTTACTTCCGCGCCGCGCCGGCTCTGCTTGGCTACGAGGACACGCTGTTCTTCGCCGAGTTGGCGCGCGCCAATATCGCCTCGGCGATCGTCGGTTCCTCGTGGCTCCATCATTACGGCTCGATCACGCAATCGGCGATGAAGCGCGAGCGCGGCCTGTCCGGCAAGCAGGGCCTGGGCATGCGCCGCAACTACCGGCTGCTCAACCAGAGCTGGCTGTCGCGTAAGCTCGATAAAATGCAGCGTGTGCGCCGCCTGCGTGACTGGCGCGACAGCGAGCTGGCCCGGCACGACATGACCGTGCACGGCGTGCGCAAGCAGTCCGAGTTCGAGTGGCTCTGAGCCGCCTGCACCGGCCCGCGAGGGTTCCGCGACGCAGCACCCGCCGGGCCCGGCAGCCGACCGCCTTGCATTTGTCCCTTTCATTCTTTTGCTCCGGCAGCCGTTGCCCCGATGAATCCGTCCCGTCCGAAGATCTACGACTGTTTCTGCTATTTCAACGAGGACATGCTGCTCGAGCTGCGGCTCGAGACCTTGTGGGACCATGTCGACTATTTCGTGATCGCCGAGTCGCGCTATACGCAGGTCGGCGATGAGAAGCCGCTCAATTTCGAAAGCGAGCGCTTCGCTCGCTTTCGCGACAAGATCCGCTATCTCGCGATTAACCACCTGCCGCCGGGCGAGGCAGACATGTGGAAGAACGAGAACTACCAGCGCAGCTACCTGATCAATGGCCTGCACGACGCGGTGCCCGACGACCTGATCGTGGTCTCCGACCTCGACGAGATCCCGCGCCCGGAATGTCTGCACCAGTACGACCCGCGCCGCTACCTGCGCGCCGACCTGCACCAGTACTGCTACGCCTACTTCCTCAACAACCGCCTGATGGACGGCGATGGTTTCGCCAACTGGATCGGCACGCGCGTGACCAGCTACCGGCATCTGAGGCAGTTCTTCGGCAATGTCAACGCGGTGCGCTCCTACAAGTCGGCGGGGCTCTTGCGCTCGCTCAAGCGCGCCTGGTTCCGGCGCCGCAAGATCCAGCATATCCACGACGCGGGCTGGCATTTTTCGTGGGTCACCAGCCCTGAGGCGATGCTCCTCAAGATGAAGGTCGTCGCCGACCAGAAGTTCATGCGCGACGAATTCCAGGACGTCGCCTATATCGAGAACCGGATCCGCTCCGGGCAAGACGTGCTCGGCCGGCCGCTGCGCTATGTGCCGCAGGCGCTCGAGTCGCGTCAGTTTCCGCGCCAGATCGTCGACGTGCGCGAGCGCTACGCGCTCTGGCTGATCGACGCGCCGGCTGCGGCGGGCGCGACATCGATGGTCAAGGGAGGCCATGAATAATGCAAGTCAATCAAGGAACCGCCGTCGGTGCCACACGCGATACGGCACTCCGGCGCTTGCTGGCCGACCTGGTCGGCCGTCCCGGCGCGCCCTGGCTCGACGCGGCGCTGGTGCTGGTCAGCTTTGCCACCGTGCTGCTCTACATGTCGCTGCGTGGTGCCGCCAACGTCTGCCTGATCGTGCTGGCTGTGCTGTCGCTGGCCGACCTGCTGGCCGCCTGGCGTGACGCGAGCCGTGGCATCAACCGCCGCGCGCTGCTGGTCGCGGCGCTGGCGCTGGCCGCGCCGATCGTCTCGGTCGCGGTCGGCCAGGCGCTGCGAGGCGAGTGGATCGCGAAGGCCTTCGATGCGCCCTCGCGCCTGCTGGTGGCGATCCCGGTGCTGCTGGTGTTCCACCACAAGCGCATCGACCTGGTGCGCATCGTCGGGCTGGCCGCGCCGCTAGCGCTGCTCGAACTGATCGTGCAGGTGCATTTCGATCCGCATTCGGTAGCGGTCTGGGGCGGGCGCTATGCGACCTACTTCGTCGATACCGACACCTTCGGCGTCTATGTGCTGACGCTCGCCATGCTCGGCACCTTCTCGGTCGGTTCGGCGGGGAGGGTGGCAGGGTGGGGCGTGCGCCCGCTGGCCTGGATCGGCCTGATCGCGGGTGGCTACCTGGTGATGGGCTCGCAGACGCGCACCGCCTTCCTGCTCACGCCGATCGCGGTGGTGCTCTGGTTCGCGCTGCGCCGCCCAACCCTGAACATGAAGACCGTCGGGCTGGTGTTGGTCGTGGTGGCGGCTTGCGTGATCGCCTTCGGTGTGTTCAGCGGCGCGGCCCAGCGGCTCGTCAGCGTTTATACCGAGACCTCGCAGTGGGTAAACCAGTCGAATCCCGACACCTCGGGCGGCATGCGCCTGACGATGTGGAAGATCGCGGTCGCGCTGTTCGTGCACAATCCGCTGCGCGGTTATGGCGACGTCGGGTTCCGTGCCTATCTCGACGCGCCGTGGATCACCTCGTTTGCCAGCGAACGGGCGCGCATGATGATCTACGCCGGGCCGCACAACGAGCTGCTGGCCAACCTGCTGCGCTCGGGCATTGCCGGCGGGATTGCGGTGGTGATGCTGTTCGCGGTGCCGCTGGTGTTGCTCGCACGTACCCGTCGTGCCAATCTGCGCGCGCGCCATACGGCCGATGCTGGCCTGGCCTTCGTGATCTGCTTGATGGTGGCCTGCGTGATGTTCGAGATGTTCACGCTCAAGTACACCGCGACCTTCAATGCGCTGATGATCGCGGGCCTGCTGGCCCAGGCGCTGGCCGAACGGGCCGAGCCCGGGGCGGCGTCGCGCGGCGCTTGAGATCGCGCTCGGCACCGCGTCTTTTTTACCCTCTCTTCCTGGTTCGGGCCGCTGGCCTCAGCCGGCCGCGGCCGGTAGTGCGTCGGTTTCGCGCGGCTGGTCGCCGTTGTGCTCGATCCAGCCGCCGCCCAGCGCACGATACAGGTCGACCAGGTTGGTCCAGCGCGCGAGGCGCGCCGAAATCAGCGTGGTCTGCGCCGTGTACAGGTCCATCTTGGCCGTCGGCACCGTCAGGTAGTTGTGCGGTAGCCGCAGGTCCGACGATCGTAGCGACGCTGCTGTGCCTGCTCGTTGCGCGCCAGCGCGGCGAGCTTGCTGTTCGTAGGTGCCGCGTGCCGCCAGCACGTCCGACATTTCCCGGAACGCCGTCTGGATCGCCTTCTCGTAGTTCGCGATCTCGATGCGCTTCTGTACATGCGCAAGATCCAGGTTCGCGATGTTCGAGCCGCCCTCAAAGATCGGCAGGGCCGATGTTCGGCGCGAACGACCAGGCCGCCGTGCCCGCTTTGAACAGGCCCCCAGCGTCGGGCTCGCCGTGCCGAATGTAAAGCGGTTCGGTTGGGCCAGTGTCCCCTTTCGCGCACGCGTGAGGCATGATGGTGATGGCGTGTGGTAGTTGGCGGCGTCCCATTCGTAGTTGAAGGTTGGGGCGGCAGGGTTTCGTAAGTTAGGCGGACTTCAAGTCATGGTCAACGCGTTTATCGGTCGGACGATGCAAGGCAACGGCGAGCATCCAGAGCTCGTCGGCACCGCCGAGCTTACGGAATCGCTTCTCAGCTTCCAGGAAGCCAGTGGCCGCCCATCGCATCGCCATGTCGACATCGCGATAGCGGTCGACCCGGCCGCTGACGCGGCGCGCCGCGCCGTTCGGATTCTCGATCAGGTTCGTCGTCGCCAGGCTGCGGATCGGCCGCGGCGTCAGGTCCAGGCGGTTGACCGTGAACCTTTCCTCAAGCCCCTCAAGCAGCGAGGCCGCCGCGTCCGGATGGTCGATCTTCAACCATGCCGCCTGGGCCTTCAGTCGAACGAGGCCGTCGTCGGCCGGCAGCTTGTACGCGGCACGCATGACCGAGGCGACCTGCTGTCGGGTCTGCTTCGCCAGCCGTTCGGTCACGTTGCGAATCTTGTGGGTCCGGCACCGCTGGACGTGGGCACCTTCGCCGAACACTGCCTCGATCGCCGAGCGCAGCGCCTTGGACCCATCAATCACGAACAGATAGTCCCGGTCGGTCGCCAGCCCCCGTTCGATCAGGCTATTCAGCAGATCCTTAACGACTTCGGCGTTCTCGCTCGAACCGCTCACCAGCCCCATCAAATGCT
>JAYFRX010000205.1:0-5304 GCA_040946945.1 Burkholderia sp.
GGGTCGACACGCCGCTGACCATGATGTCGTACATGCGCTGCGTGAGCCGTTCGTCGTCGCGCAGCTGCGTGTAGGCGGGAATCGGCACTTCCTTGCCGCGCTTGTCCCGCAGCCGGGGCCGCTGAACTCGCAGCTTGCGTTCATCCATCACGATTCGGCCGGGCTGCGAGCCATGCCAGTGCACGTCGCCGGCGGCACGCCCCGCGTGCTTGTCGCCGGCCACCTCGCGAGCAGACACCATCAGCAATTGTTCGACGAGCGCGCGGCCAGCGTCGTACATCAGTGCGTCAACACTGATGCGCGTGTTCTGGATCAGATCGCGCATCGGAAGCCACAACTGTTCGTGCTCGGCAAAGCTGGCGCGCACGGCCTCGTGCTCCTGGTTGCCGACGACCGTCAGCGGCAACTTGGCGCGACGCCCGGGTTTCTTGATAGGCTTCATCTCGGCGGTTCTCCTGTTCTGGAGCTTGGTCTTGGAAACCCGATTCTCTCGGATTCCTGCGGGAACCGCCGTCTTCAACCTTCAACTATTTTTGGGACACTGCCCAGATCGTGGCTTTGCTTCACGCTTCTTTCAGACTCCGCCTCGCGACGACGACCTTGCGTTTCACTAGCCTTTCACCACCATCAGGTTGGGCAGGGAACTTGCACCCCCAAGCTGTTGCGCATGCCCGGCGCACCGAAAAAACCGCGGCGCGGGTCAGGCAGGCGTACCGCGAACGGTGCCGTGCCTTTACGGGTTGATGCGCGTGACCTTGGTACCGTTCAACGACAGGTCGCCCATCAGGCCGGCGTTGGTCAGCACAATCGCCTCGATCGACGACTGCACCGTGTTCGAGTCGACCACGCCGTTCGCGCCGATCTTCACGACCGCCACCGAGGCGTCGGTGCCAGCCGACCAGCCGTCCGTGCTGCGGAACTTGTCGAGCGCGTCCTGCGTCATGAACAGGAAGATCACCGCCTTCGACTGCGCGCCCACCTGCAGGCCGACCGACAGCGACGAGGTGTTGTAGTAGCCGACAGTGCTGCCGCGCACGCGCAGCGCGCCGTTGCCCGACTGGGCGCCGACGATGAAGCCGGCTTGCAGCACGCTCGGGAACACCAGCACGCCGCGCGATTTCGCGACCAGCTCACGCGAGCCCGGGACCGTCGTGTACAGGCGCGAGAGCGTCGCATCGACGCTCGAATTGATGGCCTGGCGCTTCGACGAATTGGCCGCGGCGCTCTGCGGTTCGTTCGGCGGGGTGGTGGTGCAGGCGGCCAGGGCGAGACCACCGATCACGACGGCGGTGGCGGCTTTCATCAGAAGTGCTTGACGCATAGTTGGTTCTCCCTCGTTGAAGGTTGAATTTTTACGTGTTGGCCAATGGGGGGCGATGCCGGATCAACGGCGCGCGAGCAGCAGGCCCACGATGAAGGCGAGGCTGGCAACCACGCCGGCGATCTGCCACGGATTGTCGTGGACCGCCTGCGAGACGCGGTCGGCCTGCGCACGCAGGCGATAGAACCCGTCGTCGGTGGCGTTGTCGAGCGTGCCGCGCACTTCGGTGAGGCGGCCGTGCAGGCGCTTGCACAGCGGTTCGACGTCGGCGTCGGCGTCTTTCTTCTTCAACAGATCTTCGAGCTCCTCGACCAGCGAGCTGACTTCGGCATTAAGGTTATGAGCGTTGTGGCGTGCATCACGCGCGACGCGGTGGCGGCCGGTTCGGCGCAGCTCTGTGAAACCTCGGTCGAGTTTGTCTTCGATGCTGTTCGTGAGTGCCATGATGGTCGTTCTCCTTACGATCGAGAAAAAGGGTCGATGGTGCGAGACACTGCTCAGGTGTGATTCGCATTCTCCCGTCGAGTTTCGCAACTCGCGTGCCATGACGGGCTCCCCGACAGGAAAGTCATTTCGCGACAGGGGGTTGCGAAAATGCAACAAATTTTCGCGGATTTTCAATGAGACACTCGAGGACGGTAGATTTTCCCGTTCGGCGTAGATGTCAATCAGGTAAGAACGGCCGGTCGACAACGGGCGCGCGAGTTGCGAGATCCCCACCGTGAATTGGGGTCAGATCGAGACGCGATCGCGGCGTGGTCGGCGGCAGCAGCCGACGCGCGCCGGGCCTGTCTCAGCCGGATTTGACGGAATTTCACATTTGCCGCGAAATCGTGGGCCGATGGCGCTTTTTTGCACTAAGAAACCAGCTGATTTGTAGTTTTTCCCGTGCCGGGCGATGGACTCGCCCGGCACGCTGGCAACCCACGCGTAGCCCGGCCTGCCTCGCCAGAAAAACGGCGCCCCCACGCCGGGCGCGAGCAGCAGTCATAGGTCTTCGGTGCCGCCGCTGCTGCCCGGTGCGACACCGGGGCCCGCCACACTGTGGTCGACGGCCGGCGGCGCATCGACCATCGCCCCAGGTCGACCACCACCGAATCATGGTTCGAGGAGCGATAGGCAGCGGGCGCATAGAAGCTGTTCTGCTGCTCGGCGTTCTTGTAGGCCAGCGTGTACTGCAGCACGACCGGCTCGTCGGTATTGATGTGTCATTCATGCGCGACCTTCGCGCGCGACACCAGCGAGGCCGAGGCCAGCGCGTGGTCGAGATAGCGGGTCTCCCCGCTGAACACGTAGTTGTAGGCATCTCCGCCGATGAAGCGCGCCGCCAGGTTCACGCAACCGCGCGCCTCGAACAGCGCGATCGGGTCTTCCTTCGCATAGCTGTTCATGTCGCCGATCAGCAGCACGCCGCGGCACCGTCCACCCCGGTCGGATTGCCGGCCAGCCAGGCGGAAACCAGGCCGGCGGCGCGCACGCGCGTCGGGTTCCGCAGCTCTGGCCGTCGCCCTGGTCGGCATTGCCGTCGCTCACGTCGGTGCAGCCGGCGTTGTTGCATAACTCCGGCCGCAACGTACTGACGTTTACACGCAACAGCGTCCGCACGTGGCTCTTGTACCGGATCCGGTTGTTTAGACACGATTTTGCGATCAGGCGGCAAGTGTCAAGAGCGCTGCCTGACGGGCTTCGAGGGGGGGGGGCTTGAAGACCAGTTTTTCGAGACGCCGTTCCAGATTGTATCGGTCCTTGAACGCGACGGCGGCAGCACGAACGTTCTTCAACGTTGTTGAACAGCCGTCCGTGGATGGCTTGCTCCTTCATGGTCCGATTGAAACGCTCGGCGACGCCGTTGGTCTGCGGCTCAGCGACGAAGGCGTAGCTCAGCGTAATCCCCCAAAACTTGAGCTGGGCGCGGAAATCGTCCGACCTGTACTGCGAGCCGTGATCCATTCGCAGGGACAGTCCGCGGCCGGCATCAGCTTCGACCGATCCGAACTGCTCGCGCCCCCCTTGGCTGATTGGCTCCAGTGCGGCAAAGCGGTCGCCCACTTTGGTGACGTGGATGCCAACACACGCCGCGTCGCAATGATCAACCGCAGCGAAGATCCAGACCAGGCCCTCATCGACGGTTTGAACCTTGGCGCCATCGGTGCCCTACATCTCGTTAGGCCGCTCAGTCGTCATTCGACCATCATGAGCATTGGGCGGTTTCTGCGGTTGCCGATGGGGCGAAAGCAGGCCGTGTTCGCGCATCAGCCGCGAGACACGGACTCGGGACACGCGGATGTCGTCCTGGATGGGCAGGCGCGCCCAGACCTTGCGCGCGCCCCCTTCATCGACGAACGGCGTACGAGCCACGAGCCAGATAATCGGCACGGATCGCCTCGAGCCGCTGGCGGTCCGACGCCTTGGGCTTCGGACCGCGCCGCATGGGAGCAAGCTGGGCGACGTTGCTCAGCGCCCTGGCACGCTCGGCATAGATCGTCGCGCGCGGGAAATCGAGCGCCTGGCACACCCGCTGCAATCCGAAAAGTTTGCCTATAGTGGAGATCGGTCGGCTCATGCCGACGACCTCCGTGCGATCAAAGGGCGGCGTTCCTGCCGCTCGCGCGCCATGCGCAGAACTTCGACCTCCATGGTCAGTTCTCCCACGCGAGGCACGGCGTCCTTGAGCTTGACTTCCAGCGGATCGGTCTGGCGTGACTTCAGTCCGTCTTCAAGACCGGCCAGGGCAAGCTCACGCCACTGCTCGGGTTCGGCAATCGGTTACGCCGACCTCGCAAGAGACGGCGTCAACGCATTCGCCGCGCACCAAACGCAAGACGACAGCACGTTTGCGCCCGATAGACCACCGTTTGAATTCGGCGGCGCAGGCGGCGTCTACGGTCGCGCTACGCGCTCCCTCCGTCGCCGCCTGCGCAACCTCACGCATGTCCACTTTCTTCAACATCTCAGACTCCAGTTGGGATGACACGTTTTTTACGGCGCTGTCCCATTCATAGTTGAAGGTTGGGGCGGCAGGGTTTCGTAGGTTAGGCGGACTTCAAATCATGGTCAACGCATTTATCGGTCGGACGATGCAAGGCAACGGCGAGCATCCAGAGGTCGTCGGCACCGCCGAGCTTACGGAATCGCTTCTCAGCTTCCAGGAAGCCAGTGGCCGCCCATTGCAGCGCCATGTCGACATCGCGATAGCGGTCGACCCGGCCGCTGACGCGGCGCACCGCGCCGTTCGGATTCTCGATCAGGTTCGTCGTCGCCAGGCTGCGGATCAGCCGCGGCGTCAGGTCCAGGCGGTTGACCGTGAACGTTTCCTCAAGCCCCTCAAGCAGCGAGGCCGCCCCGTCCGGATGGTCGGTCTTCAACCATGCCGCCTGGGCCTTCAGCCGAGCGAGGCCGTCGTCGGCCGGCAGCTTGTACGCGGCACGCATGACCGAGGCGACCTGCTGTCGGGTCTGCTTCGCCAGCCGTTCGGTCACGTTGCGAATCTTGTGGGTCCGGCACCGCTGGACGTGGGCACGTTCGCCGAACACTGCCTCGATCGCCGAGCGCAGCGCCTTGGACCCATCAATCACGAACAGATAGTCCCGGTCGGTCGCCAGCCCGCGTTCGATCAGGCTATTCAGCAGATCCTTAACGACTTCGGCGTTCTCGCTCGAACCGCTCACCAGCCCCATCAAATGCTTCTGGGCGTCGCTCTCGACGCCAATCGCGGTGAGGATGTGGCGCCCATCGACGATGATACCGTCCAGGTAGATGGCTAGGATGTCGTGATCCTCGAAGCGACGCTCCATCAGCCCGTCAAGCTTCTTCTTGCTCGCCTTCACGAACTGGCGCGAGACGCTGTTCTTCGAGCTGCCGACGGTGTGGGCCATTTCAGGCAACGCCTCGTCCTACTTTCGGGTCGACACGCCGCTGACCATGATGTCGTACATGCGCTGCGTGAGCCGTTCGTCGTCGCGCAGCTGCGTGTAGGCGGGAAT
>JAYFRX010000206.1:0-5258 GCA_040946945.1 Burkholderia sp.
ACCATGCGCACGGCTTCCAGCATGAATTCCTGCGTATATCGAGCTCTCGGATTACCCATCTTCCCTTCCTCCTTGCGTGAGTTTTACACACTCAGCAAGGGATCCATTTTTTGCGGGCAAGCTCAGACTGCCGTGCGAATCTGCGCCTCGTGCTTTTTGAAATACCGCCACCAGGCCTCGCCGGTCTGGAGCACCTGTTTGATCGGGCTGACAGTACGAATGGGAGGGTCCGTAGGCGCGGGTTAGCCGTTCAGATAGGCATCGGTGAGCTGGCTTTGCCCCTCATCGGTTAGCCACACCTGATCGTTTGTACGAGGCCCGCACTCGGGACATGACGGCGGGAGGGAAAAAACCGAATCCGGCGTAAAGGTGACTTGGCCCACTTCGCTGGCAAATTCAGCATGACAGCCTCGGCAGTCGAACGAAATGATCACGAGGTCCTCCCCGAGGCGCGCGATGTATTCGACTCTAGCATCTTCGGCTTTCCGCGCGCCTACATCACTGCGAGCGATCGCTTCTGCATACCGATGGTTTTAGTCGCCGCGCAGCGGCTTACCTTGATGGTGTCCGACGCAGGCAATGCGGTTCGGTAGATCGTGCGAACCGGCGCGAGGCCTCCGGTGAAGCTCTCCCATCCGGCATTGGGATTTTGGAACAGCGGGGCCTGGGGCAAATTCGTTCCAGGCAACTTCAGTGCGACATACAGCAGACCAGGCAGGCCAGCATCGCCGCTCATGCTGTAGGTGGTCGTTACGGTTGGTGTCTGGTCATGACACGTCAGTGTCCAACCCGCGCCGGACAGCGGATCGGCCAAGGCCGACTGAGACGCCAAGACAGCAAGGCAAAGCAAGGCTTTCTTCATATTCCACTCCTTCAGGTTAAAACAGCTTCTTGGCCGCGCCCTTGCTCAAGGTCTTGGCCTCTTCTCTTTCGAGATCGGCAAAGCGCCAACGCAATTGCGTCTGACCCTTCGCGGATTCTTGTTCTTCGATCGCACGCGCCCTCATCCGCTTACCGCTGGCCACGTCCTTGTCCAACGGATTGGGCTGGCGAATGACGGTCAGTTGCTGACTCCCTTCAATCACGATGCTGGTGTGGTCGGCATCGCGGTGAACCAAAACGACCCGGCCAGTGACTTGGCGGCCAGATTCCAAAGGCAAATCTGATACCGGCTTGTTCTTCTGCTTCGCCAAGGTGTCCAGCGCCTTGGCGAAACCGTGTTCCTGCGCTTCTCGTTCCATGTCCATTCCCTTTCGCCAACTGTTGGCTTTGACGTTGAATTTCGGATCGTCCATCGAGATTTCCCGCTTGGCCCACTCTCCCCTGCGCCGGTCTACCGTGTCGCGCAGTGCATGGTTTTCCGGCAAGTCGGGAACCTGTCTCACAAGCTGATCCAGACGGTTTATCTTTTCTTCGGCAACCATCGTTTCCAGGTCTGTTTGGCGTAAAACCGTCACGAATGGCTTGCCTTCATGGCTCATGCCGACAAAGACGTGCTGCCCATCCTTCAGGTATTTCGCTGCCGAGCCGAGTTTTTCCAGATCGTCGTTGGACACCTGGACGCATATGCCGTCATGCGTGACGAGCGCCACACTGGCATCGCCTTTGGCCGTGACCGTCCCAACGAACGCATCCATGTTGGCCAGTTGCAGCCTGGCTGTTGGCATACCTTTGTCCTGAAACTGGATCGCATCGAAGGCCAACGGCGAGGCCAGCACGACTTGGCCATCGTTGCCGAGCGACAGCGCGCCGCGCTTCACCAGGAGATCGAGGCGATCGGCCAGATCGTGGCGGAAGTGAGTGGCCAGCGTGTCGCTGGTTTGTGGGCGCTTGACAGGCTTGCTGCCGGAGGCCACCAGTTCCTTGGCCTTGTGATCCAACCAATCATTCCCGATCGCTGAACCGTGGTTATCTACTTTCAGATACGTAAAACTCTTGCCGTCTTTCTGCGCCTGCGCTACTTCGATGCTGGCATAGGAGCCGACCAATAACTGGCCTTGGCTACGCTGTTTCTCGATAGCTTTGGACTGCATCAGGTAGTGAAGCTTGCCGTCGATGCCTTCCATCATCAGGTAAGACTGGTTGTTATCTTCGTTCAGGCCGGTCCCAACGATCCGCCCTTCGATCCGTTGACCAGGTGTTTTCAGGTCAGTGAACACGAGAGGCGCGGCCCGGTCGGTAATCAACTCACGATGCGAGTGCATCGCTTTCAATCGGTCGTGGCTCTTCTGCGCTTCGCGCAAAGCGCTTTCCAGCGCTGGATTGAGACGCCAAGAAGAAGCTTCGACACGCTGGGCCAGCCCCATCTTTTCCAACTGCTGAAGGCGTCGGATATCGGTGGCCTGGGATTCCACTTCCCTAGGCGAAGTTGGGGACTTAAACGTCACCACGTTGTCCACGGCTTTTTTCAGCAAACCACGATCAAGATCGGTGAAGCGGTGCTGGGTTATCTGCCGTGCCTTCGCTTCCGCTATGTCAAGATCGGTTCTATAACCAAGTTCGTTCGTCGCCAAGCGCGAGGCGTGCTGGCGGATGTCGTTCTTGATGTATTGCTTTGGCATGCGTAGTTCTTGGCCACGCTCATCAATGCCGCGAACCGTTAGATGTACATGCGGGTTATCGGTGTTGGTGTGAACAGCGGCCACCCATTCCAGCCGCGTGCCCATATTTTTTTCCATCTGCGCCACCAAGTCCCTGGTGTGCTTCTTCAGATCCATTCGTTCGCCAAACTCCGGCGACACGATGA
Organism: Burkholderia sp.; assembly: GCA_040946945.1. Lineage (GTDB taxonomy): Bacteria > Pseudomonadota > Gammaproteobacteria > Burkholderiales > Burkholderiaceae > Burkholderia. Next base: position 2,747 of record JAYFRX010000206.1, read on the forward strand.
GTTTGAATAGATGGCCGTCACCAGCCTTTTGCCAGCGATCCAGAGTATCGGCAATCGGCACTGCATCGCCCGCACTGCCGAATCCCGGTGCGCCTAGTCGCCTTTTTCGGCCTGCTGTTGCGCCCGTTCGAGATTCGCCATCACTTCGCCGTCGCAGTGCGTCATCTCGTTCGGCTCGTCCGTGGTCCACGTGTACAGATGCATTACCCGGCAAAAGCACTTGATTGCGTTTGGAGTCGAAAACCATGTCGATGCTGGACAGGCTTCGCACACGGTTGAGGGTTTCGGCCTGCGGCTTTCGGGCAAGCTCTGCAAGGTAGGACTGACGTAGGGCGGCAATTCGTCCAGGATCGGAAACGGGGATGTCGTGGTATCGGGCATCTTCAGCCTCTTTCGCTAGTGGATTGATGGATCGTTCGGCCAACTCGGGAATAGCCGACGTTTCGTGCTGCACCTCTGTTTGCTGATCGAGGTCGTTTTCTATGGATGCAGATTCGCGGGCGATGTAGCGGCCATGAGCGGCCCATTGACCATCGCCTTTGTTCTTGGCGTATGTCACCCGAACTGCTACGCGCTGCATGCGCGCAGGCGGCGCACTGGCGGCACCGCTGGCCGATGCTGCGCGAGGTTTATAGTTCTTACCGCCTGTCTTCATCTCGCGGCGAAGCCGACCCATGACGCTGGCCACTTGGCGAGAGTCGGACTTGGGTTGACGGGCCTTTGCCTTGACCCGCAACGATCCTTCTTCATCGAGATAATTTCGCTGCTTGGCCATACTCTTAGATTGCAAATGTTATAGCTCGAATTATAATACGCGAAGACAAGGATGTCACCGCTATGGAGCGTGTATGAGTTGGCGAGATATTGCACGGCCAACGTCGCCCAGGTAGTGCGCGATGTTGGCCTTCAAGACCCGAAGGCGCTACGCAAGGCGTTGTACGAAGCCTACCCGTTCGGAATCCGTGCCAGTTGGCCCTACAAGGTCTGGTTGGCCGAGATCAAGGAACAGATCGGGGGGATGAGACCAGCGAAACCAGACCCGAGGCAAGGGCAGCTATTTTGAAGGAGAGTGTGGATGGTAGACCGGATACCCAGGCAGAACCAACTGATTGAGGAAGCGTTGCAGATCGAGCAAGAAGAAGCTCGAAAGGCAGGGGCGCTGGGTTTCATGGCCAGGACGTTGGCGCAAGTCACGCTACCCCACACGAACCCGGACACGCTCTATTACGAGCGCAACAGCGGCAAGCTGTCTTTGGCCGTGCGTGGCCATAAAAGCTACGGTGTGCCTTACGGGACCATCCCGCGTGTCGTGCTGGCGTGGATTTGCACCGAGGCCGTTCAAACGAAGAGTCCAATTCTTGAGCTTGGCCGCAGCGCCGCCGACTTCTCACGCAAGCTGGAAATGCACTACAACGGACGCGACCTGGCGCGACTGAAGAAGCAATGCTTGGCGCTGGCGAGAGCCATCATCAGCATTGACAGTCACGACATGGCCACCGATGCACTCGCGTTCGAGGACATCAAGATTGCTTCGAGGGGCTTTGTGTTTTGGAGTGAAAAGCATCTTGAGCAGCCGAGTTTGTGGGAATCGACGTTGACTCTCACGGACGACTTCTTCAAGGCAGCGACGACGCATCCTGTACCGATCGACCTACGGGCCTACCACGCTCTCTCGAAGTCCCCGCTGGGGATGGACATCTACACCTGGCTGGTCTATCGGATGTTCGTGCTGCGCGTGTCGGGTCACGCTGCTGCGATGGTTCCGTGGGTGGGACTCAAAGCGCAGTTCGGCGGGAATTATGCCGATGACGCCAAGGGGTTGAGCAACTTCAAGGTCAAATTCAGGGCACGGATGCGCGAGGTTTTCTTGTTCTACCCCGAAGCAGAGGACCACATTGAAGAGGTCGGTGAACATCTCAGACTGACACCGTGCCGCCTTCACATCCGCCACAACAAGGGCGCGCGTTTGTCGCGGCTCGATGTTCTATAATTCGTACTCCAAATCGAGTAGGGGACGGGGTTGAGCTTGCCCGCAAAAAATGGATCCCTTGCTGAGTGTGTAAAACTCACGCAAGGAGGAAGGGAAGATGGGTAATCCGAGAGCTCGATATACGCAGGAATTCATGCTGGAAGCCGTGCGCATGGTCCGCGGTGGCCAGAGCATGGCGGCGGCGGCGAAGATACTGGGCATCAGCCCGAAGACGCTGCACAACTGGGTGAAGGCCGATGCCGCTGGGAAGCTGAACGGCGCAGGCAAACAGGTTTCTCCAGAACAGATGGAGATTGCCCGGCTGCGCGCGGAGTTGGCACGCGTGAAGATGGCGCGCGACATATTGGAAAAAGCCACGGCGTACTTTGCAAAAGTGTCGGCATGAAGTACGCCTGGATCAAGGTAAGCCGCTGCGCGGCGACTAAAACCGTCGGTATGCAGAAGCGATCGCTCGCAGTGATGTAGGCGCGCAGAAAGCCGAAGATGCTAGAGTCGAATACATCGCGCGCATCGGGGAGGACC
>JAYFRX010000207.1:0-5257 GCA_040946945.1 Burkholderia sp.
CCCTTGCATCGAGGGCACACCCAGCGATCGGGCCAGCGAGACTCGACCAGCGCGGCCTCGCATTGCGCTTCGTTGCCGTACTGCTCCTGAAATTCTTTCATCGACAGACCGGCCTGAAACTGGATTCAGTTCATGGGCATGGCGCACGCTCCGTAAGCATCTGGCGAACGATACTCCGTTTCATGCCTGCTTCGGAGTCAAGTAACTAATCAGGTTTCCCGAAAACCTGCTCAGCCGGCAAAGAACAGCCAGGTCGCCAGCGCGAACACCGGCACCAGGATGCCGAACGACCAGCCCAGATAGGCCAAGAAACTCGGCATCCGGATGCCGCGCGATTCGCGCGAGCGCCTTCACCATGAAGTTCGGCGCATTGCTGATATAGCTGTTCGCGCCCATGAACACTGCGCCGGCCGAGATCGCCGCGAGCGCGGCCGCGCCGCTCGTCATCAGCATCGGCGCGTCGCCGCTGGCGAGGTTGAAGAATACGAGGTAGGTCGGCGCATTTTGTCGAGGAAGGATGACAGCAGGCCGGTGGCCCAGAACAGCATCGGCACCACCGGCTCGCCGTTGTCGGCCATGACGAGATGGACAATCGGCGTGAAGACACCGTCGGTGCTGACGCGCAGGATCATGATCACCGGCGCGATGGTCACGAAGATGCCGGCGAACAGCTTGGCAATTTCCTCGATCGGCACCCAGTCGAAGGCATTGCCCTCGCACGCCGAGCGCGGCGTGATCGCCAGCGAGAGCGCCGCCAGAGCCAGGTCGCGCACAGCGTTCTGCAGGGCCACCTCGGTGCCGAACACGTCGAAGGGGATACCGGGCTTCCAGATGCCACTCATCAGCACCAGCGCGACGATCGTGGCCAGCAGCACGAAGTTGCGCTTGCCGTCGATGCGGAGGATCGGATCGGCCGCGGCGGTCAGCGTGGGGTCGCGCGGCAGTGTGACGGTACTGTTGCCGTCGCGGCGGAAGCGCCAGGTGTCGAGCGCGTAGAACACCGCCAGCAACACACCACAGACGAACAGCGTGGGAAGCGCGAGGTGAACCGTGGTCCAGAAGAAATCGACGCCGCTCAGGAAACCGAGGAACAGCGGCGAGAGCGCGCCGCCCGCGTTCGCGACCAGGAAGATAAAGAACACCACCACGTGCACCACGCGCGGCCGCGCCGCGTTGGCGCGCAGCAGCGGACGGATCAGCAGCATCGCCGCGCCGGTGGTGCCCATCAGGCTCGCCAGCACGGTGCCCAGCCCGAGCAGCGCGGTATTGCGGGCCGGCGAGGCCGTGCAGCTCGCCGTGCACCTAGATGCCGCCCGCTACGGTGTAGAGCGCGGCCAGCAGCACGATGAAAGGGATGTACTCCTCGAGCAGCGCATGGACCATGGGTGGTGCCCGCGGTGGCCGCGCCGAAGGCGGCCGCGAACGGCAGCAGGAACAACAGCGCCCAGGCCGCCGCGATCTTGCCGTAGTGGTGATGCCAGAACGAGGCAGCGAGCAGCGGGAACAGCGTGATCGACAGCAGCATGCCGGCGAACGGCAGGCCCCAGAGCGCGGACAGCGTCGCGCCGTCAAGCCTCCTGGCCGCCGAGGCCGGCGCAGGCGCTGCCATCAACAGCAGCATGAACAGCGCGAGCCACGGCGAGGCATGCCGCGAACCGCCCCGGGTAGAGTGGGAATCGGATCGTTAGAAAATCATCGTATCGACAAGGCGGCCGCAACTTGCCGCCGGCGGCAGGTTCGGCATATAGGGAAAGGAATGGACGACGCGCGCGGCAAGCCCGATTCGCCGCGCACGATGATCGCGTGCACGCGATACGGGCCATGCGCGCCGAGGATGATGGTCTGCTCGATATAGCCGGTACGCGACGGCCCCGACGCGATATTGACCGCGCGGAGCAGCTCGCCTCGTTCGGCGCGGATCAGCGCGGAGGCGTCTTCATGACCGGCGACGATGCGCGAGGCCGGCACCACGACCAGATGGGTTTCCGTCAGCAGCGCGGCCGAGGCATAGGTGCCCAGGCCCGAGAGCAGCACCAGCGAGCCGGTCTCGGCGGTGGTGCAAAAACAGCCGGGATGCTGCCGACCAGGTCGCCTTCGACGGGCTTGAGCAAGGCGACCTCGAGGGCCGGCCGAGGCCCAGTCGATACCGGCCAGGGTACGAGAAGGCGATCGCCCGCGCAGGCCAGCGAGCGGGCCTGCAGGTAGCGCGCGTCGGTGACCGGCACCTCGGCAAGCGTATCGACAGCCTCGACCGTGGTCAATATCCGCTCGGCTTCCTCGGTGAAGCGCGCGAGCAGCCCAGCGGCATCGTCCAGCATCGGCGGACGCGGGTCGGCCGGATGACGCGAGAGGTAGTAGTCGGCGACCTGCTCGCGCTCAAGCGCGTCGGGTTCGACCAGGACGTCCCTGGGCGGCGCGGATGCGCGCGAAGATGTTGCGGCGGGCGGCCGACGTGTCCATGGGCGACCCTCGTGAGCGTGTCGACGTGACGATGACGAGGCCCGACTATATCATAGCGGCACCCTGTCCCGGATGGTGCCGTGCGGCCCGGTCCGGCGCCGAAAGACGCGCCGCCGACCTACTTGCCGGCCTCGTCCTCGGCCGGCTGGGCGATCCCGAACACCTGGCGCAGATAGGCCAGGTAGGCCTTGTCGTCGCACATGCTCTTGCCCGGCGAATCGGACAGCTTGGCGACCGGCTGGCCGTTGCAGCGGACCATCTTGACGACGATCTGCAGCGGTCGATAGCCGAGGTCGTTGGTTAGATTGGTGCCGACGCCGAAGGCGAGCCGGCAGCGATCGCGGAAACGTTCGTAGAGCTGCAGCACTTTCGGGATGTCGAGTGCGTCCGAGAACACCAGCACCTTGGTGCGCGGGTCGCAGCGGTTCGCCTCGTAGTGGCTCAGCATGCGCTCGCCCCATTCGAAGGGATCGCTCGAATCGTGGCGCGCGCCGTCGAACAGCTTGCAGAAGTACATGTCGAAGTCGCGCAGGAAGGCATCCATGCCATAGACGTCGGACAGCGCGATGCCGAGGTCGCCGCGATATTCCCTGGCCCACATCTCCAGGCCATAGATCTGCGAATCGCGCAGCCGCGGACCGAGCGCCTGGCAGGCCTGCAGGTACTCGTGCGCCATGGTGCCGAGCGGCGTGATACCGTGCTTCATCGCATAATAGACGTTGCTGGTGCCGGCGAACTGTGCACCCAGCCCGTCGCGCAGAGTCAGCGCCACCTCCTCGTGCCAGACCTTCGAGAAGCGGCGGCGCGTGCCGTAGTCGGCGATCTTGCAGTCGGCGAACTCGGGCTTCGCGCCGAGCAGTTTCATCTTGTCGCGCAGCCGCTCGCGGCCCTCGCCGTAGTCGGGCTCGCTTTGCGTGTTGCGGAAATAGACCTCGTTGACGATCGCCAGCACGGGAATCTCGAACAGGATCGTCTGCAGCCAGGGGCCGCGGATCGCGATGTCAATCTCGTCGTTGCTCTTGGGCGAGGGCGAGATCTCGATGTACTTCTCGTTGAGGTGGAACAGCGCCAGGAACTCGACGAAGTCTCCCTTGATGAAGCGCATCTGGCGCAGGTAGTCGAGCTCGGCCTCGGTGAAGCGCAGATGGCACAGGCCGCGCACCTCGTCCCGAATCTCGTCGATATAGGGAACCAGGTCCACGCCGGGGGGCCGGCAGAGGAACCGGTATTCAACGTTGGCGGCCGGGAAGTGATGCAGCACCACCTGCATCATCGTGAACTTGTACAGGTCGGTGTCTAGCAGCGAAGTAATGATCATGATTCGGTGCCGCCGGGGGCAGCTTCAGCAAAATCGCGGGATCGGAGGAGACCGAGCCGGCTACCTGCGTCGGCGCGCCGCCCCGTCTGCCTGCCGCATGTTACCCGAATGCCGGACCGACCATGCTCGCCGCCGTCCGGGGCCTCGGGGACGCGTTGCGCCATCGACATAAACTAATCACGAAACAATATAAAACCGGCTGCGGGGTGCTGGATGCGGGTTTTCCTCATCAGTTAGAATGCCGCATTTAGCGCAAAGTCTGAACCACACTCCACATAGCACATAGATAATCGCCAAGCAGGAGCGTTTTGAATGACTCACGTTGTGACCGAAGGCTGCATCAAGTGCAAGTACACCGATTGCGTCGATGTGTGCCCGGTGGATTGCTTCCGTGAAGGTCCCAATTTTCTCGTGATCGACCCGGACGAATGCATCGACTGCGCCGTGTGCGTGGCCGAGTGCCCGACCAGTGCGATCTATGCCGAGGAAGACGTTCCCGGCGACCAGCAGCAATTCACGCTGCTCAATGCCGAGCTGGCCAAGCTGTGGCCGGCGATCACCAAAACCAAGCCCGCTCCCGGCGACGCCGAAGAATGGAAGGACGTGCAGGAGAAGCTGCACCTGCTCGAGCGCTGATCACACCTAGCGGGCCGTTGCTGCCGGCTCGCCGTTTCCGCAGAAAATTCGCGCAAGGGCTTGACGCCATCGTCATAGACAAATATTGTGTGCGGATTAGTAGTTGTTTGTTCCCCGATAGCTCAGTCGGTAGAGCGCCGGACTGTTAATCCGTAGGTCCCTGGTTCGAGCCCAGGTCGGGGAGCCAAAAATACCGATATGCTGCCGTTTCAGGCGGATCCGCATTGAAAAAACGCAGTACCGATTTATTCCCCGACAGCTCAGTCGGTAAACGAGAGATGCCTTCGCTCATCGATGCCTTCGTCGAGTTGCGGGATCCGCGGTGCCATCAGCGCCGTTGCCCGGTAAGCGATCGATAAACCCGCCCTTACGGATTCCTGATTGGTTACTTGACTCCGAGACCGTCAACACACGGTAAGGATGAGGTTTTGTCGTAACGGCGGCCCGAAGCAGGCGCGGCGCCATCGCGGGCAAATCGAAACGGCGGTTGAAACGGTAGGCGAATTCAGCGAGATAGTGATGGGCATATTTGGCGTGATCGATAGCCTGGTACGTGCCCTTGAGAGCCGTTTTCAGGTTGCCGAGCATCGTGTTGCCCCAGCGAAACTCGGGGCGCTGCGCGGCCTGACGGCCACCGCCCGTGACATGGCGCTCATGACTGGCAGCTTTTTGCGTCACGCCGTCGAAACACCACAGGCCATCGGAAACGACGCACTCGGTGGGCATCAGGCTGCTGGCCGCCCAGACCTCAAGGGCCGCTTTGGTAAAGCCCGGCACGGGCGAGAGCCGCATGAACAGAGGGCGGCCATCGTCAGAGGTCTGCACGGCCGCTACAAACGGCGT
>JAYFRX010000208.1:0-5233 GCA_040946945.1 Burkholderia sp.
GTCCTCCCCGATGCGCGCGATGTATTCGACTCTAGCATCTTCGGCTTTCCGCGCGCCTACATCACTGCGAGCGATCGCTTCTGCATACCGACGGTTTTAGTCGCCGCGCAGCGGCTTACCTTGAAATACTGCTCGCCACGCGAATTCCGCCCGCGCGCAACTTCACCAACCGAAGCGTGACCGCGTGTCCTGTCATGCAGGGGCAAGTCTAATTTGCCCTCGATGGTGCCGCGCCTGCTTCGGGCCGCCGTTACGACAAAACCTCATCCGCGCCGTGTGTTGATGGTCTCGGAGTAAAGTAACTAATCAGGTAAGTTCAACGTTTATGCCTTCGTTGCGAATGATTGCTACATGAGGTATTTCAACGGCCTGCTAGATATAATCCCGAGCTATCGACCCTGCGGCCAGGGACCGGACAAATCCGATTAGAATCAAAATAGATGTGGCACAATCGGGCACCTTCACTTCGCACCGGCATGCCACTGGCGCGGCACAGACGGAACAGTTATTGCCGATCGAAATCTGAGCATGAGAGATCGCACTGTTTCTTTCACACCCCAGGCCGACGATCAGATCGGCCATGGCCCGAGCGGCAAGTCCGCCCGCCGCGAATCAGGCATCCACCTGTTGTGACGCCAAGACCAGCGAACACACCGATCACGAGGCGATCAGCCGCCAGCGTGCCCATTTGTTCGACATGTTCGACCCTGCGTCGCTGCCGGTTACCTTCGAATAGGAGAAGTCACCAGGATGAAGTCGGCGTTCTCGTTTCTACCGAATTGGCCATTCGTTGCCGACGCCGTGTTTGGGGCCGGGATTGCGCTGTTTGCCGCCGGCCTGTGCGGCGAGCTCTGCTACCGGGCCTGGCGCCTGCCGCGCGTGACCGGTTACGCGGTGATTGGCCTGATCGCCGGCTCTGGGGGTTTCGGCGCGATCGACGCGAGCATCAGCGATACCGCGCGACTGTTGATCAACGTCGCGCTCGGCCTGCTGCTATTCGAGCTCGGCAGCCGGCTCGACCTGCGGTGGATTCACCGCAACTCCTGGTTGATCGCCACCAGTGTGGCCGAAGCGACGCTTACATTCGCCCTAGTGCTGACCGTGCTGTTGGTGCTCGGCGTGGCGGCGATGACATCGATCGTGCTGGCAGCGATTGCGGTGGCCACCTCGCCCGCGATGGCGATCCAGCTCAAAACCGAGCTGCGTGCGGAAGGGCAGGTCTCGCAGCGGCTACTCACGCTGACGGCGCTCAACAGCGTCTATTCGGTGGTGATCACCAAGCTGCTGACCAGCTGGCTGCACCAGGAGGAATACGGTAACGTGTTCGCCACCATCCTCCAGCCGATCTACCTGATCGCCGGTTCGCTGATCCTGGCCTACCTGCTTGCGCGCGCCTGCCGCTACCTGTTCCGCCATGTCGCGCCGGCGATGCGCGACGAGCATTCGTTCGTCGCCTTGTTTGGCCTGGTGGTGCTGGCGATCGCGATCGCCCAAACTCTCAAGCTCTCGACCGTGCTCACCCTGCTGCTGGCCGGCATCATCGTGAAGAACCTCGAGGTGCGCCCGCAGCTTTGGCCCGAGCATTTCGGCACGGCCGGCTGGCTGCTGACCGTGATCCTGTTCGTGTTGACCCTGACCTCGTTCACCTGGCACTACCTTGCCACCGGCGGGCTGGTGGCGGTGGTGCTGATCCTCACGCGCTTGGTCGCCAAGCTGGTGGGGGTCGTCGCCTTCGCCAGGAAGAGCGGAATCAACGTCAAGCAGGGCGTCGCGCTCGGGCTGTCGCTGGCACCGATGTCGGCGCTTGCCTACCTACTGGTCGACGACACCTACCAGGCCTATCCGAATTTCGACCCGCACCTGCGCGCGGTCGTTATGTGCTCGATCGTCCTGCTGCAGCTGGTCGGTCCGCTGTTCGTCTACTGGAGCCTGTCGGCCGTCGGCGAACGACGCGACGAAAGCTGACCGGCGCGGCCGCCGCCCTCCATCGAGACGGAGGCGGTCGTGCCCAACCCGTTATTCGGAATTCGCCATGGCACTCGAAACCTTCAACAATTCCGAGCCGTTCACCTTCGGCATCGAACTCGAAATCCAGATCGTTAACACCCACAACTACGATCTGACCAAAGCGGCTTCCGACCTGATGCGACTGGTCAAGAACGAGCCGCATCCGGGAAACATCACGCCAGAAATCACCGAGAGCATGATCGAGCTGTCGACCGGCATCTGTCATTCGCACAAGCAGGCGCTCAGTGAGCTGCACGCGATCCGCGACGTGCTGGTCAAGGCGGCCGACCACCTCAACGTCGGACTGTGCGGCGGTGGCACCCACACCTTCCAGCAATGGAGCGAGCGGCAGATCTACGACGCGCCGCGCTTCCAGTACCTGTCCGAGCTGTACGGCTACCTGGCCAAGCAGTTCACCGTGTTTGGCCAGCACGTGCACATTGGCTGTCCCGACGCGGACAGCGCTCTGTTCCTGCTGCATTCTATGTCGCGCTACACTCCGCACTTCATCGCGTTGTCGGCATCCTCGCCCTATGTCCAGAATGTGGACACCGGCTTTCATTCGGCCCGCCTCAATTCGGTGTTCGCCTTCCCGATGTCGGGCCGCGCGCCCTATACGCTGACCTGGGATGGCTTGGAGGAGTACTTCTCGAAGATGGTCAACACGGGCGTAGTCAACAGCATGAAGGACTTCTACTGGGACATCCGCCCCAAGCCCGGCTTCGGCACGATCGAGGTGCGCGTGATGGACACGCCGCTGTCGGCCGACCGCGCGGCCGCGATCGCCTGCTACATCCAGACGCTGGCGCGCTATCTGCTGATCGACAAGCCGCTTACGCTGTCCGAGGACGATTACCTGGTCTACACCTTCAACCGCTTCGAGGCCTGCCGCTTCGGCCTGGACGGCACCTGCGTGAACCCGCAGACGGGCGAGCGGCGTACCATCGCCGAGGACATCCTCGATACGCTCGACAAGCTTGCCCCGCACGCAACCGCGCTTGGTTCGCGCGCCGCGCTAGACGAGGTCGGCGTGCTGGCTAAGGCGAGAATCAACGACGCTTCCTGGCTACGCACCGTTTTCAAGCAAGAAAAATCACTCAACGAGACGGTGCGACAACAGTGCCTGCGCTGGCGGGAATGAAAAAGACTTTTTTCGCCATTGGATGTACTGACGCAAAGCGATACCGACTGTCTGTTTTGCGCGAACAAAGGTAGTAGTCGAAAAAATTCGCCCGCCACGCTTGTGGATAACCGGGAATTTCCCAGAAAAATTAAGGATCGCGGCAGCGCGTTGTTTGTCGAATGAAAGCGACACGGCGATTCCACATAAGATTGATACTGTGCCTGACGGCGAGCGGACATGAATCATCCTCGGTCGGCACCGGCCGCATAACGCGTTGGATATAATGAAATGCCGAGCCGATGAGCGTCGCCCAGTAAAGTCAGCAGGCGCTGACCTGGCGCAGCGCTTGCAGCAGGAAGCGCGCGGGATCGATCGCCTCGGCCAGCTCGCGCTCTATCGGCCAGGGTTCATCCTCCAAATGCGAGGCAATCAGTTCGGCAGCTAGCCAGGCCCAGACGAAGCCACGCGAGCCGAAGCCGAAGGCACCGTAAAAACCGGCCGCACGCGGCACGTCACGCGTCTGTGTGCCCGACAAGGCGCGAGCGTTGGTGGCTGCGACGGCTTCGTCGCCGAGCGCGCCCCCCAGCGGCAGTCGATCGCTAGCCACGCAGCGGAAGGCAACGCATCCAGCCAGCGAGGCAGAATCGGCGAGCGCGTCGGCATCGACCTGGGCTCCAGGCAACAGCGGGGCGAGCCGGGCGAGGTTTTCTCGATGACCAGCTTCGCGCGGGATCGGATCGAGATCGTTGAGATCGTAGGTCGCGCCGGTCAGCGCGCTGCCATCGGAGAACGGGATCAGGTAGCCATCGCAGATCACGGGCAGTGCGACCCGGGGCGCGGCACCGGCCGGCAGCATGCTCAGCTGGCAGCGTACCCACTGCACCGGTGCATGCCGCAAGCCGGCCAGGCGCGGCGCGTCGGCCCCGTTCGCGACAATCGCCACCGCGGCCGAGGCCAGCGTCGAGCCCTTAGAGGCCAGTTCAAAAATACTGCTCGGTACGCCTGAAGATGTTCCAGCAGACAAGGGCGCAGCTGAATTTGAAGAATGCTTCGTGAATGTCAGCTCGACGATCGAAGCGTATGCGCAGACGACGGAAGTTGTGGAGCCACGAGTGAGTCCGTTCAACGACCCAACGGAATTTGCCCAGACCACTGCCATGTGCAGTGCGGCACCTTGCGATCACCGGTTTGATGCCGCGTTTGCGCAAGCGTTGACGATGCGGATCGGAATCGTAACCACGATCGGCATAGATGACCTTGGGTCTCTGAAGGGGGCGGCCGCGCGCACCGCGGATCGGAGGAATCGCGTCGACGAGCGGCAGCACCTGGGTGACGTCGTTGCGGTTCGCGCCGGTCAGGATGGCGCTGATGGGAACGCCATTGGCATCTACGAGGATGGGGTGCTTGGAACCGGGTCGCGCGCGATCCGTGGGGTTCGGGCCAGTTTTTCGCCCGCCCCAACAGTTTGTACCGACGAGGAATCGACGGCAGCGTATGAAAGATCGATCTGCCCGGCCTCGCGCAACGTGTCGAGCAGCAGTTCGTGCAGTCGATCCCATACTCCTGCTTTGCGCCAGTCGTTCGGTCGTCGCCAGCAGGTCGGGCCGGAGCCAAAGCCCAATACGGTTGGCAGATAGTTCCATCGCAGACCGGTTTTCAACACGAACAGGATGCCATTCAACGCGGCCCGATCGGATACGCGTGGGCGACCAGGATGCTCTTTGCGCCGGGGCTTGGGCGGCGGCAGTAACTGTTCGATCAGTGTCCACAATTCGTCATCAATGATTGGCGCTTCTATCCCTTGGGTTCCGTTGTTCAGACATCCAAGGTTAACAGCTTGCCGAGAAAGTAAACAGCCCCTCATGGTTTTTCCTGATTAGTGACTTGACTCCGAGACCATCAACACACGGCGAGGATGAGGTTTTGTCGTAACGGCGGCCCGAAGCAGGCGCGGCGCCATCGCGGGCAAATCGAACCGGCGGTTGAAACGGTAGGCGAATTCAGCGAGATAGCGATGGGTATATTGGGCGTGATCGATAGCGTGGTACGTGCCCTTGAGGGCGGTTTTCAGGTTGCCGAGCATCGTGTTGACCCAGCGGAACT
>JAYFRX010000209.1:0-5206 GCA_040946945.1 Burkholderia sp.
GCGTGTTCTGGATCAGATCGCGCATCGGAAGCCACAACTGTTCGTGCTCGGCAAAGCTGGCGCGCAGGGCCTCGTGCTCCTGTTTGCTGACGACCGTCAGCGGCAACTTGGCGCGACGCCCGGGTTTTTTGGTAGGCTTCATCTCGGCGGTTCTCCTGTTCTGGAGCTTGGTCTTGGAAACCCGATTCTCTCGGATTCCTGCGGGAACCGCCGCCTTCAACCTTCAACTATTTTTTAGACACCGCCGCCTTCAATGAGGGTGAAGGCTTCGTCCGCTGGTGTTATGTCTGCGACGTGGCTCGACTCGATGCCGGCGTCGAGCGCCTGCGGACATTTTGCAGGGCGCCGGTGGTTGAAGGGTCAACAGGGGGGGCTGGAAACCCGGCTGAAAATGCATCGGTCGAAAAGCGTGGCATCGATCGAATGGCCGGCTTTACGCATTGCCGGAATTTGCGTAAGATGAGGACCAGTCACGCGATTTCACCACCATGGATGATAGGCCCACCACCATGGATGATAGGCGGATTCGTGCTGTTCCGTCCGGTCAGGGTCAGGCAACACTCTGGTTTCGCCACCCCCGGTGCGTGCTCCCATCAATATGACCGATCAGAATCGGGCGAGCGCGTCTTCTGTCTCTTATTGTCTGTTTCGTATATTGATCCGGTTCGTTTGACCAGAGGGTCTGGCCCAGCTGCATGAATACGCAAGAGGCGAAGATCGTCCTCGAGACTGCCTTGATCTGTGCGCAGGAACCGCTCAAATTGGGCGATCTGCGGCAGCTCTTTGCCGACACCATGTCGGCAGACACAGTCCGAACGTTGCTCGAAGAAGTGAAGCAAGCGTGGTCTGGCCGCGGCGTCGAGCTTGTCGCGCTAGCGACGGGCTGGCGCTTTCAGAGCAAGCCGGCGATGCGCGTCTACCTGGACCGCCTGCACCCGGAAAAGCCGCCGAAGTATTCGCGCGCGGTGCTCGAGACGCTGGCGATCATTGCCTATCGCCAGCCGGTCACGCGCGGCGACATCGAGGAGATTCGCGGCGTCACGGTGAATACGCAGATCGTGAAGCAGCTCGAGGATCGCGGCTGGATCGAGGTGATCGGCCATCGTGACGTGCCGGGCCGTCCGTCGCTCTATGCGACGACGAAACAGTTTCTCGACGATCTCGGGCTGAAGGCACTCGACGATCTACCGGCGCTCGAAGAGCCTGCCGCGCATCTCGAGGCGAGCCTGCTGGCGCAGGCATCGATGGAACTAGACGAGGACGAATCCGGCGAAGTCGAACTCATCGTGATCGATGCGCTTGCACCGGGCGAGCCCCTCCAGGCGAGTCCGGAAGGCGAGGCCGAGGGCGACGAGAGGCTCGAACCCGCCGGTCATGACTCGGTGGATTCGATCGAATCGACGGAGTCCCCGGAGCCGGTCGATTCGACCAACGAAGCCGCCGTCGAGCAGCAGGAATCGCCGCTCTTCGAGTCGGCCGTCATGCAGGCGAGGCGGGAACCCGCGCGGCCGTTTGCGGTCGAGTATGAAGCAGGACAAGGCCCCGTGCCCGGTTCCGAGATCGACGACGAGTCGGCTCATCATCACGACGCCCAAGCCAGCCGCAACCCGGCGGATGCAGCACCACACGATATCGACGCGGCCCCGGCCTACCGGCACGGCGACGCAACCGGTTCAGCAGAAGACGTCGGCTCGGGCGATGCCTCACCCGACGAGGACGAGCCCGCGCAACGCCACGCCTGATTGCGGCCATATCATATAGAGATTTCCGCGTCCGCGACGGGCGCGAGACCTGACATTTCGAGGTTGTTTTGACTGATACCCACGACACTGATTCGTCCGAATCCGCGCATGCCGTGCAGGCTTCGCGCGCCGAGGACGCTCCCGGCCAGGACGCGGGCGGCGAAGACCGTCCGCGCCGCGGTCTGCGTCGCGGCCCGCGCAGCCTGATCGCGCGCCGCCGCGCGGCGGCGAAATCGAAGAATGCCGACCCGGCAGCGGAAGCCGCGGAAGCCGCGCCGACAAAGGCCGCCGAGGAAGGGGCTGCGGCTCCTGCGCCGCGCAAGAGGGCTGCCAAGCGCGAAGTCGCGGCGGCCCAGCCGCGACAAGGCAAGCGCGGCGCTGCTACGGCACCTCCCTCCTCCGCTCCGGCCACGGAGGGTCCCGTTGCCGGCGGCAGCGCCGTGCAGGACGACATCTTCTCCTACGTAACCTCGCCGGCCTTCGACGCGGACAATTCCGGCGGTGGCAATGGCGTGCGCGCCCCGATGCTGCGGCGTGGCCACCAGGCGCCCAAGCGCGTGCTGGTGCCGGAAGACGACGCGCCGAAGCTGCACAAGGTGCTCGCCGAGGCCGGCATGGGCTCGCGCCGCGAAATGGAAGATCTGATCGTCGCCGGCCGCGTGTCGGTGAACGGCGAGCCGGCCCACATCGGCCAGCGAATCCTACCGACCGACCAGGTCCGGATCAACGGCAAGCCGGTCAAGCGCAAGCTGCCGAACAAGCCGCCGCGCGTGCTTCTCTACCACAAGCCGCCCGGCGAAATCGTCAGCCATGCCGATCCGGAAGGCCGGACTTCGGTATTCGACCGCCTGCCGCCGATGAAGACAGCGAAATGGCTCGCGGTCGGTCGGCTCGACTTCAATACCGAAGGTCTGCTGATGCTGACCACCTCGGGCGATCTGGCGAACCGCTTCATGCATCCCCGTTACAGCGTCGAGCGCGAATACGCGGTGCGCGTGGTCGGGGAGCTCAACGAGGCCTCGCGCCAGAAGCTGCTGCACGTCGTCGAGCTCGACGACGGTCCCGCGAACTTCCTGCGGATTCGCGACGGCGGCGGCGAAGGTACCAATCACTGGTACCACGTGGCGCTGGCCGAGGGCCGCACCCGCGAGGTGCGCCGCATGTTCGAGGCGGTCGGCCTGATGGTGAGCCGGCTGATTCGTACTCGCCACGGCTCGATCCCGCTGCCGCGCGGCCTGAAGCGCGGCCGCTGGGAAGAGCTCGACGAGGCGCAGGTTCGCAAGCTGATGGCGACCGTCGGCCTGAAAGTCGCTGACGACGAGAAAGGCAAGCGCGGCGGTGGAGCCGGACAGGCCGAGCGCCGCCAGCCCGATCCAATGCAGACCTCGATGGGCTTCCTCAATCGCGAGCCGGTGCTGACCACTCACGGCCAGCTCGACCAGCCGCGTCGCGGCGCCCAGGGCGGCGGCTTCGGTGGTGGTGGCGGCAACGCCAACGGCAACCGCCGCGGCGGCGTCGACGGCAATCGCCTGTCGTATGTTGCCAACAACGGCAACAAGCGCGGCGGCAAGAGCCAGAGTTCGCGCAGTTCCAACGGCAATCGCGCGGACGGCGGCAACAACGCGCGCGGTGGCCAGCGTCCGCAGCAGCAGCGCAACCGTGCTCGCGACCGCTGAACGTCGGGCGCTGCACCGATTGATCGGGAAGCCCTGATGAAACCGGCCGTTCCAGCCGATTTCATCAGGGCTTCCGCATGAAGAGGACCGTGTGGCAAGGGTGAGCAGGCGGAAGTTAGTAGTTCTAAACATCGGCGTGCTGGAGTTTACTCTCGATTTTTGGCGAAACGAGAGATGCCTTCGATCATGGATGCGTTCGTTGAGTTGCGGGATCCGCGGTGTCGTCGGCGCCGTTACCGGCTGGACGAGATTGTGCTGACGGCGCTGTGCGCCGTCCGGTGCGGAGTGGAAGACTGAGAGATGATGGCGCTGTGGGGGCGACCCCAACTGGGGTGGCTGCGCAAGCGTCTGGCTTACGCGAAAGGAATTCCATGTAAAGACACGTTCAGGCGGGCGTTCAGCGGGTTGAGCCGGGTTGCCTTGGAGCGCTGCTTCATCGAATGGGTGGGGGCACCTGTGTCCGAGCCTCGCGAGGCTGCACCTCGCGATTGACGGCAAGACGGTGCGCGGCAACGCGGGCCGTAGCGGACATACGCTGCACCTGGTCTAGGCGTGGCGTTCTGATAAAGGCTCCTGATTAGTTACTTGACTCCGAAGCAGGCATGAAATCAAGTATCGTTCGCCAGGTGCTTACGGAGCGTGCGCCATGCCCATGAACAGAATCCAGTTTCAGGCCGGTCTGTCGATGAAAGAATTTCAGGAGCAGTACGGCAACGAAGCGCAATGCGAGGCCGCGCTGGTCGAGTCTCGCTGGCCCGATGGCTGGGTGTGCCCTCGATGCAAGGGCACGCGCTACGCCAGCGCCTACAACGGCCGGCGACTGTGGGAATGCCTGAGCCAGTCCTGCCGGTACCAATGCTCGTCGATCGTCGGAACGATATTCGAAAAGACGAAATTGCCGCTGACGGCCTGGTTTCTGGCGATCTACCTGGTGACGCAGAGCAAGAACGCCATCAGCGGACTGGAGCTCAAACGCCAGCTGGGCGTGAGCTACAAGCCGGTCTGGCTCATCAAGCACAAGTTGCTGGAGACCATGTGGCTGCGCGAAGAGCGACGCCGGCTCGACGAACGGGTCGAGGTCGACGACGCGTATCTGGGCGGGGAACGCTCCGGCGGTAAGGTTGTGGGCGTGGCGCGCCCGGCAAGACGCCGTTTATAGCGGCCGTGCAGACCTTTGACGATGGCCGTCCTCTGTTCATGCGGCTCTCGCCCCTGCCGGGCTTTACCAAAGCGGCCCTTGAGGTCTAGGCGGCCAGCAGCCTGATGCCCACCGCGTGCGTTGTTTCCGATGGCCTGTGGTGTTTCGACGGCGTGACGCAAAAGGCTGCCAGTCATGAGCGCCATGTCACGGGCGGTGGCCATCAGGCCGCGCAGCGCCCCGAGTTTCGCTGGGTCAACACGATGCTCGGCAACCTGAAAACGCCCCTCAAGGGCACGTACCACGCTATCGATCACGCCAAATATGCCCATCGCTATCTCGCTGAATTCGCCTACGGTTTCAACCGCCGTTTCGATTTGCCGGCGATGGCGCCGCGCCTGCTTCGGGCCGCCGTTACGACAAAACCTCATCCTCGAATAGTTGAAGGCGGCGGTTCCCGCAGGAATCCGAGAGCATCGGGTTTCCAAGACCAAGCTCCAGAACAGGAGAACCGCCGAGATGAAGCCTACCAAGAAACCCGGGCGGCGCGCCAAGTTGCCGCTGACGGTCGTCAGCAAACAGGAGCACGAGGCCCTGCGCGCCAGCTTTGCCGAGCACGAACAGTTGTGGCTTCCGATGCGCGATCTGAT
>JAYFRX010000210.1:0-5153 GCA_040946945.1 Burkholderia sp.
GGCGGCAGTAACGGTTCGATCAGTGTCCACAATTCGTCATCAATGATTGGCGCTTCCATCCCTTGGGTTCCGTTGTTCAGACATCCAAGGTTAACAGCTTGCCGAGAAAGTAAACAGCCCCTCATTGTTTTTTGAACTGGCCTCTAAGTGCCATTCGATTTATGGTGTATTTTCGTGCGACTCGGTACCAGCCAGTGCCGGACGCCCAATCACTCCCACTCGATCGTCGCCGGAGGTTTCCCCGACACGTCGTACACCACGCGATTGATCCCGCGCACCTCATTGGTGATGCGATTCGAGGCCCGACCGAGCAACGCATAAGGCAGATGCGCCCAATGCGCCGTCATGAAGTCGGTGGTCTGCACCGCGCGCAGCGCCGTCACATAGTCATAGGTACGGCCATCGCCCATTACCCCCACCGACTTTACCGGAAGGAACACCGCGAACGCCTGGCTCGTGAGGTCATACCAGGACTTGCCCACTTGCGAAGCCTCGCAGATCCCCGCCGCCACATCCTGCTCGTTGGCGATCGTCGAACGCAGTTCCTCGATGAAAATCGCATCCGCGCGACGCAGCAGATCCGCGTACTCGCGCTTCACCTCGCCCAGGATCCGCACGCCCAGGCCGGGGCCCGGGAACGGATGACGATAGACCATCTCCGGCGGCAGCCCCAGCGCCACGCCAAGCTCGCGCACCTCGTCCTTGAACAGATCACGCAGCGGCTCGAGCAGCTTCAGCCCCAGCGTCTCCGGTAAGCCACCCACGTTGTGATGGCTCTTGATGGTCGTCGCCTTCTTGGTCTTCGCGCCACCCGATTCGATCACATCCGAATAGATCGTGCCTTGCGCCAGCCACTTCGGGTTCGACAGCTTTTTTGCCTCGGCCTGGAACACCTCGACGAACTCGCGGCCGATGATCTTGCGCTTCGCCTCAGGATCGGTTACGCCGGCCAGGTGTCCGAGGAACTGCTCCGACGCATCGACGTGCACCACCTTCGCATGCAGGCGTCCCTGGAACATGTCGAGTACCATCCGGCCTTCGTTCAGGCGCAGCAAGCCGTGATCGACGAACACGCAGGTCAGCTGATCTCGGATCGCGCGATGGATCAGCGCCGCGGCCATGCTCGAATCGACGCCGCCCGACAGGCCGAGGATCACTTCCTCGTCGCCCACCTGCTCGCGGATCAGCGCGACGGCTTCCTCGATGTGATCGCGCATCACCCAGTCCGGCTTCGCGCCGGCGATTTCGAGCACGAAGCGCTCGAGGATCTGGCGGCCTTTCACGGTGTGCGTGACTTCCGGGTGGAACTGCACAGCGTAATAACCGCGCTCCTCGTCGGCCATTGCCGCGATCGGGCAGATTGGCGTCGAGGCCATCAGCTTGAAGCCCGGCGGCAGCTCGCCTACCTTGTCGCCGTGGCTCATCCAGACCTTCAGCATGCCGTGGCCTTCGGCCGTGGCGAAATCCTCGATGCTGTTCAGCAGGCGCGTATGGCCATGCGCGCGCACTTCCGCATAACCGAATTCGCGGTGGTCGCTCCACTCGACCTTGCCGCCGAGCTGGACCGCCATGGTCTGCATCCCGTAGCAGATGCCGAGCACCGGCACGCCGAGATCCCAGACCGCCTGCGGCGCGCGCAGCTGCTGGTCCTCATAGGTGCTGGCATGGCTGCCGGACAGGATCACAGCCTTCGGCGCGAACGAGCGGACGAATGCGTCGGTGACGTCGTTCAGGTGGATTTCGCAGTAGACGTGGGCTTCGCGAACGCGCCGCGCGATCAATTGGGTGACTTGCGAACCGAAGTCGAGGATCAGGATTTTGTCGTGCATGGCTGCGGACGGGATGAAAAATAAACAGGTAAAAAAACAGCGCGCGAAGCGCGGCATCTGAATCAGAAACGGGCCGAGCGAGACGCCCGGCGAACGCCGCCGAGAGGCGCAGCCAGATCAACCGTGAACCGGCGGATCGCCGCGGCCCGCCGAGGTGCCGGACGAACCGTGCAGACGGGAATCCGTGGCGGAACCGGGTGTGGCCGGCGGCGCATACGAAGGCACCGCGTCGATGCTGCCGGACTGGGCCACCGGCTTTACGTCGATGCCCGGCTCCACGCGCGCGGCGGCAGGCTCGACCGGCACCGCATGCGGCTGCGGCGGCACCACCACCGGCACGCGCTGTGCGGCCGAAGCCTTGGCCTCGACCAGCAACTGCACCCGCTCGCGCCGGCGCACCGCCGAGGATAGCCTCAGGCCGCCCAGCCCGATCACGAACAGCACACCCCCGGTCACCACCGACACGAGCTGCCCGAAGGCGGTCAGCTCGGGCCGATGCAGGCCGATCAGCCAGACCACCATCAGCACGCCGATCAGCCAGTTCACATGGCCGACAGCGAGCGCGACGCCTGAGGTCACGCCGCTGTTGACCGAGGCATGGAAGGACAGCCAAGCCAGCCCGAACAGCGCGATGCCGAAGGCCTGACCGCGACCATCGCCGGATCGACCGGCACCAGTTGCAGCGCGTCGTACAGCCCCTTCCAGGGCGTCATCACGAACAGCAGGCCACCTGCGAGCAGCGGCAGGGCATCGATGACGAGTACGACGCGCAGCAATGGCTTCATCGGCGATCAGTCCACGTGGTAGTTGGGGGCTTCCTTGGTGATCTGCACGTCATGGACGTGCGATTCGCGCATGCCGGCCGCCGTGATCTGGACGAACTCGGCTTTGTCGTGGAGCTCGGCGATGGTGCGGCAGCCGCAATAGCCCATGCTGGCGCGCACGCCGCCCACCAGCTGGAACAGGATCGCGTTGACCGAACCCTTGTAGGCGACACGCCCTTCGATGCCTTCCGGCACCAGCTTGTCGATGTTCGCGAAGTTGTCCTGGAAGTAGCGATCGGCGGCGCCATCCTTCATCGCGCCCACCGAGCCCATGCCGCGATACGACTTGTACTGGCGGCCCTGATACAGGAACACGTCGCCCGGCGCTTCTTCGGTGCCGGCGAACATGCTGCCCATCATCACGGCATTCGCGCCGGCGGCCAGCGCCTTCGACACGTCGCCCGAGAAACGCACGCCACCGTCGGCAATGCAGGGCACGCCCGAGCCGCGCAACGCTTCCGAGACATTGGCGATCGCGCTGATCTGCGGCACGCCCACGCCGGCCATGATCCGCGTGGTGCAGATCGAACCCGGGCCGATACCGACCTTGACCGCGTCCACACCATATTCGACCAGCGCCTTGGCAGCGGCGGCCGTGGCGATGTTGCCGCCGATCACCTCGACGTGCGGGAAGTTCTGCTTGACCCAGCGCACGCGCTCGAGCACGCCCTTGCTGTGGCCGTGTGCCGTGTCGACCACGATCACGTCGATGCCGGCCTGCACCAGCAGCTCGACGCGCTCTTCGTCGGGGCCGACGCCGACCGCCGCGCCCACGCGCAGCTTGCCGTGCTCGTCCTTGCAGGCATCCGGGTTCTCCGTCTGCTTGGTGATGTCCTTGACCGTCATCAGGCCGCGCAGCTCGAAGGCATCGTTGACGACCAACACGCGCTCGAGTCGGTGGCTGTGCATCAGCGCCTTGGCCTCGGCCAGCGGCGTGCTCTCCTTGACGGTGACCAGGCGCTCGCGCGGCGTCATGATCGACTTGACCGGCTCGTCGAGACGGCTTTCAAAGCGCAGGTCGCGGTTGGTGACGATACCTACCAGCTGCGCGTCTTCCACCACCGGGAAACCGGAAATGCCATGCTGGCGGGACAGCGCGATCACGTCGCGAACCTTCATCGACGGCGGCACGGTGATCGGGTCGCGGACAACACCGGACTCGAAACGCTTGACCTTCGCGACTTCGCGCGCCTGTTCGGCAGGCGTGAGGTTCTTGTGGACGATACCGACGCCGCCCTGCTGCGCCATCGCGATGGCGAGACGGCCTTCCGTCACCGTGTCCATGGCGGCGGACACGAGCGGCATGTTCAGGGCGATGTTGCGCGTGAGCTGGGTCTTGAGGCTGGTGTCACGCGGCAGGACGTCGGAGAACGCCGGGACAAGGAGCACGTCATCGAACGTGAGTGCTTTTTGGATAAGACGCATGGCAGATCCTATGGGCGCGAAGCCAAATTATACGCGATACACAGCGAATTTTCACAACACGAACAAAGGCTTAGCGCGGCGGTGTCCCAAAAATAGTTGAAGGTTGAAGGCGGTGGTTCCCGCAGGAATCCGAGAGAATCGGGTTTCCAAGATCAAGCTCCAGAACAGGAGAACCGTCGAGATGAAGCCTACCAAGAAACCCGGGCGTCGCGCCAAGTTGCCGCTGACGGTCGTCAGCAAACAGGAGCACGAGGCCCTGCTCGCCAGCTTTGCCGAGCACGAACAGTTGTGGCTTCCGATGCGCGATCTGATCCAGAACACGCGCATCAGTGTTGACGGGCTGATGTACGAAGCTGGCCGCGCGCTCGTCGAACAATTACTGATGGTGTCTGCTCGCGAAGTGGCCCGCGACAAGCACGCGGGGCGTGCCGCCGGCGACGTGCGCTGGCATGGCTCGCCGCCCGGCCGAATCGTGATGGACGAACGCAAGCTGCGGGTTCAGCGGCCCCGCCTGCGGGACAAGCGCGGCAAGGAAGTGCCGATTTCCGCCCACACGCAGCTGAGCGACGACGAACGGCTCACGCAGCGCATGTACGACATCATGGTCAGCGGCGTGTCGACCCGAAAGTAGGACGAGGCGTTGCCTGAAATGGCGCAGACCGTCCGCATCTCGAAGAGCAGCGTCTCGCGCCAGTTCGTGAAGGCGAGCAAGAAGAAGCTTGACGGGCTGATGGAGCGTCGCTTCGAGCGATCACGACATCCTAGCCATTTACCTGGACGGTATCATCGTCGATGGGTGCCGCATCCTCACTGCGATTGGCGTCGAGAGCGACGCCCAGAAGCATTTGATGGGGCTGGTGAGCGATTCGAGCGAGAACGCCGAAGTCGTTAAGGATCTGCTGAATAGCCTGATCGAACGGAGGCTGGCGACCGACCGGGACTATCTGTTGATTGATGGGTCCAAGGCGCTGCGCTCGGCGATCGAGGCAGTGTTCGGCGAACTTGCCCACGTCCAGCGGTGCCGGACCCACAAGATTCGCAACGTGACCGAACGGCTGGCGAAGCAGACCCGACA
>JAYFRX010000211.1:0-5146 GCA_040946945.1 Burkholderia sp.
GCGATGCGATGGGCGGCCACTGGCTTCCTGGAAGCTGAGAAGCGATGCCGTAAGCTCGGCGGTGCCGACGAGCTCTGGATGCTCGCCGTTGCCTTGCATCGTCCGACCGATAAACGCGTTGACCATGGACTTGCAGTCCGCCTAACCTACGAAACCCTGCCGCCCCAACCTTCAACTACGAATGGGACGCCGCCTGCTTCGGAGTTAAGTAACTAATCAGGAATTAAATTCACATTTTCGATAGAGTTTTCTATGATGGCATCCATGGGTCGCCACAGGCGGCCCGCGCCGGAACTGCGGCGGCTCCGGTTTTTCTAGACACAGATTTGGGGTAAAACGCATCCAAACTGGAGTCTGAGATGCTGGAGAAGGTAGACGTGCAGGAAGTTGCGCTGGCGGCGACGGAGGGCGCGCGTAGCGCGGCCGTAGACGCCGCCAGCGCCGCCGAATTCAAGCGCTGGTCCGTCGGGCGCAAACGCCCTGTCGTCCTGCGCTTGCTGCGCGGCGAATCGATTGACCCGGTGTCTCGCGAAGTGGGCGTCACGATCGCCGAGATCGAACAATGGCGCGAACTCGCCCTAGCAGGCATCGAAGCCGGTCTGAAGTCGCGCCAGACCGATCCGTTGCAAGTCAAGCTCAAGGAAGCCGTGCATCGCGTCGGCGACCTGACCATGGAGGTCGAAATGCTGCGCATGGAGCGCGAGCGGCAGGAGCGCCGCCCTTTGATCGTCCGAAGCTCCTCGACATGAGCCATACGATCTCCGCGACAGGCAAACCCTTCGGATTGCAATGGGTATGCCAGGTGCTCGACTTTCCGCGCTCCACGATCTATGCCGAGCGCGCCAGGGCGCTCAACAAAGTCACCCCACTTTTTGCCCCTGTCCGACGTGGCCCGAAGCCCAAGGTGCCAGATCACGAGCTGCTCGCAGCTATTCGCGCCGATCTGACTCGCACGCCGTTCGTCGGCGAAGCGGGCGCGCAAGGTCTGGGCACGCTTGCGCATTCAGGACGACATCCGCGTGTCACGAGCCCGTGGGCAACCGCAGAAACCGCCCAATGCTCACGATGGTCGAATGACGACTAATCAGCCTAACGAGATGTAGGGCACCGATGGTGCCAAGGTTCAAACCGTCGATGAGGGCCTGTCTGGATCTTCGCTGCGGTTGATCATTGCGACGCGGCGTGTGTTGGCATCCACGTCACCAAAGTGGGCGACCGCTTTGCCGCACTGGAGCCAATCAGCCAAGGGGTGCGCGAGCAGTTCGGATCGGTCGAAGCTGATGCCGGCCGCGGACTGTCCCTGCGAATGAATCACGGCTCGCAGTACAGGTCAGACGATTTCCGCGCCCAGCTCAAGTTTTGGGGGATTACGCCGAGCTACGCCTTCGTCGCTGAGCCGCAGACCAACGGGCGTCGCCGAGCGTTTCAATCGGACCATGAAGGGGCAAGCTATCCACGGACGGCTGTTCAACAACGTTGAAGAAGTTCGTGCTGCCGCCGTCGCGTTCAAGGACCGATACAATCGCGAATGGCGTCTCGAAAAACTGGTCTTCAAGACACCCCTCGAAGCCCGTCAGGCACCGCTCTTGCCACTTGCCGCCTGATCGCAAAATCGTGTCTAAACAACCGGATCCGGTACAAGCCCGTCGCGCGGCATTTATTGCGTCCGGTCAACCGGGCATCAATACAGGGTCGAAACGAATCAGAAGCTTTCGCCGACCCGCACGATCTTCAGCGTATTGGTGCCACCGGCCTGCCCCATCGGCTCGCCGACGGTCAGCACTACCATGTCGCCGCGCACCACGTAACCCTGGCGGATCACGATCTCGACGGCAGCCTGCATGGCCGAATCGCGGTCGCTGTTGAAGTCGACGTGCAGCGGCGTGACGTTGCGGAACAGGGACATCGCGCGCTCGCTGCCAGCCCGCGGCGTGAGCGCGAAGATCGGCACGTGGGTGATGTGACGCGACATCCACAGCGCCGTGGAGCCCGATTCGGTCAGCGCGATGATCGCCTTGGCGCCCAGGTGGTGGGCCGTGAACAGCGCGCCCATCGCGATCGACTGGTCGATGCGGGTGAAGGTGCGGTCGAGGAAGTCCTTGTCGAGCTCGACGGTTTCCGACTTCTCGGCCTCGACGCAGATCGCGGCCATAGTCTCGATGGTAACCACCGGGTACTTGCCGGCAGCCGATTCGGCCGACAACATCACCGCGTCGGTGCCATCCAGCACGGCGTTGGCCACGTCCGAGACCTCGGCGCGGGTGGGCACCGGGGCGTGGATCATCGACTCCATCATCTGGGTGGCAGTGATCACCAGCTTATTCGACTCGCGCGCCATCCGGATCATGCGCTTCTGCAGCGCCGGCACCGCCGCGTTGCCGACTTCCACGGCTAGGTCGCCGCGCGCCACCATGATGCCGTCCGAGGCGTCGAGGATGTCCTGCAGGGCCGGAATTGCCTCGGCGCGCTCGATCTTGGCGATCATCTTCGGCTTGATGCCGTAGGGCGCGCCCGCGATGTTGGCGAGCTGGCGCGCCATTTCCATGTCGGTGGCGTTCTTCGGGAAGGACACGGCCACCATGTCTGCATCCAGCGACATGGCGGTGCGGATGTCCTCCATGTCCTTGGCTGTCAGCGCCGGCGCCGACAGTCCGCCGCCCTGGCGGTTGATGCCCTTGTTGTTCGACAGCTCGCCGCCCACCTTTACGATGGTGTGGATCTCGTCGCCGAGCACGCGCTCGACGGTCAGCACGATCAGGCCGTCGTTGAGCAGCAGCACGTCACCGGTCTTCAGGTCGCTCGGCAGGTCCTTGTAATCGAGGCCGACGCGCTCGTCGTTGCCGAGCTCGCAGGTGGCGTCGAGGATGAAGGGCTGGCCCAGGTTCAGCGTGGTCTTGCCCTCCTCGAACTTGCCGACGCGGATCTTCGGACCCTGCAGGTCGGCCATGATCGCGATTTCGCGGCCGACCTTGCGCGCGGCCTCGCGCACCATCTCGGCGCGCTGGCGGTGATCGTCGGCCGTGCCGTGCGAAAAGTTGAGGCGCACGACGTCGAGGCCGGCCTGGATCATCTGCATCAGAATCTCGGGCGAGCTGGAAGCCGGACCGATCGTGGCGACTATCTTGGTGGCGCGAAGCATGAAACTCCTCTTGACGCATAGGAAATTGAAAGCGGCAGAGCCAGTGGGTCTGGCGCGTCATGCGCAGGCGAATGGACTAACGACGAGCCGAACTCACGACGGAGTGGCAACGACATCGGGAATGAGACATGATTTCGCTCAAATCGGCGATTTTCCCCTGCCTCCGGACGGACTGCTCCCCTTGGGATGTCAGTTAACAATTTTCGCGCGCGCCAGTGCCTCACGATGGGATGGGGCCGCAGCTGGGCCAGCAATTTGCTCCGAGCGATTCCCGCATACCGCAACGGGCTGCCGTACCACATACACTTCAACGGATGCACGCCGAAGCGCCGGTTTTGCAGGTCGCGGAAACGAATCGTTTTCACCTGCCTCGGCGTCTGACCCAGCAACGCGTAGACCTTCGGCAGCCATTGGCCCCGGACGCGGTTCGCCAGGAACCCGTAGACATTGATTATCTGGAAGTGCTTGTCCGGGATGTGCTCCACAAAACGCGTGGTGTGTTGCCAGCGTGTTTGGGGAAGCCGCGCCCGTTGCGTGGCGATCCACTGGTCGGTTGCCTTCTTCCCGCACGTCGGGCAGAACCGGCTCTTGCAGCTGAAGCAGACCTTCTGGCGGTGTCCCATTCGTAGTTGAAGGTTGGGGCGGCAGGGTTTCGTAGGTTAGGCGGACTTCAAGTCATGGTCAACGCGTTTATCGGTCGGACGATGCAAGGCAACGGCGAGCATCCAGAGGTCGTCGGCACCGCCGAGCTTACGCAATCGCTTCTCAGCTTCCAGGAAACCAGTGGCCGCCCATCGCATCGCCATGTCGACATCGCGATAGCGATCGACCCGGCCGCCGACGCGGCGCACCGCGCCGTTCAGATTCTCGATCAGGTTCGTCGTCGCCAGGCTGCGGATCAACCGCGGTGTCAGGTCCAGGCGGTTGACCGTGAACGTTTCCTCAAGCCCCTCAAGCAGCGAGGCCGCCGCATCCGGATGGGTCGATCTTCAACCATGCCGCCTGGGCCTTCAGCCGAGCGACGCCGTCGTCGGCCGGCAGCTTGTACGCGGCACGCATGCCCGAGGCGACCTTGCTGTCGGGTCTGCTTCGCCAGCCGTTCGGTCACGTTGCGAAGCTTGTGGGTCTCAGGCACCGCTGGACGTGGGCCCGTTCGCCGAACACTGCCTCGGTCGCCGAGCGCAGCGCCTTGGACCCATCAATCACGAACAGACAGTTCCGGTCGGCCGCCAGCCCGCGTTCGATCAGGCTATTCAGCAGATCCTTAGAGGCCAGTTCAAAAATGCTGCTCCGTACGCCTGAAGATGTTTCAGCAGACGAAGGCGCAGCCGAATTTGAAGAATGCTTCGTGAATGTCAGCTCGACGATCGAAGCGTATGCGAAGACGACGGAAGTTGTGGAGTCACGAATGAGTCCGTTCAACGACCCAACGGAATTTACCCAGACCACTGCCACGTACAAGATGCCATTCAACGCCGCCCGATCCGATACGCGTGGGCGACCAGGATGCTCTTTGCGCCGGGGCTTGGGCGGCGGCAGTAACGGTTCGATCAGTGTCCACCAGTCGTCATCAATGATTGGCGCTTCCCATCCCTTGGGTTCCGTTGTTCAGACATCCAAGGTTAACAGCTTGCCGAGAAGGTAAACAGCCCCTCATTGGTTTTCCTGATTAGTTACTTGACTCCGGAGCGGTCATGAAATTAGGTATCGTTCGCCAGATGCTTACGGAGCGTGCGCCATGCCCATGAACAGAATCCAGTTTCAGGCCGGTCTTTCGATGAAAGAATTTCAGGAGCAGTACGGCAACGAAGCGCAATGCGAGGCCGCGCTGGTCGGGTCTCGCTGGCCCGATGGCTGGGGTGTGCCCTCGAAGCAAGGGCGCGCGCTACGCCAGCGCCTACAACGGCCGGCGACTGTGGGAATGCCTGAGCCAGTCCTGCCGGTACCAATGCTCGTCGATCGTCGGAACGATATTCGAGAAGACGAAATTGCCGCTGACGACCTGGT
>JAYFRX010000212.1:0-5111 GCA_040946945.1 Burkholderia sp.
ACGCGTCGTCGACCTCGACCCGTTCGTCGAGCCGGCGTCGCTCTTCGCGCAGCCACATGGTCTCCAGCAACTTGTGCTTGATGAGCCAGACCGGCTTGTAGCTCACGCCCAGCTGGCGTTTGAGCTCTAGTCCGTTGATGGCGTTCTTGCTCTGCGTCACCAGGTAAATCACCAGAAACCAGGTCGTCAGCGGCAATTTCGTCTTCTCGAATATCGTTCCGACGATCGACGAGCATTGGTACCGGCAGGACTGGCTCAGGCATTCCCACAGTCGCCGGCCGTTGTAGGCGCCGGCGTAGCGCGTGCCCTTGTATCGAGGCCACACCCAGCCATCGGGCCAGCGAGACCCGACCAGCGCGGCCTCGCATTGCGCTTCGTTGCCGTACTGCTCCTGAAATTCTTTCATCGACAGACCGGCCTGAAACTGGACCCTGTTCATGCTCGCCGTTGCCTTGCATCGTCCGACCGATACACGCGTTGACCATGACTTGAAGTCCGCCTAACCTACGAAACCCTGCCGCCCCAACCTTCAACTACGAATGGGACACCACCGTAACACCCCCTAGCAATCGGAGGTTCACCACCATGGCGAAACGTACGCAGAAAGCGCAGAGCAGTCAAGCAGCAGAAACGGCAATCAAGGGGCCGTGCCGTCGGGATGAGTTGATCCGGCAAGGCGCACGGCAGGTTATCTATCAGGCTATCGAGGCGGAATTGGCGGCGTTGCTCGAACAGCATTCGAACGTGAAGACGCTGGACGGCCGGCGCGCGATCGTGCGCAATGGTTATCTGTGCGGCGGCTCTGGTTTTTCTAGACACAGATTTGGGGTAAAACGCATCCAAACTGGAGTCTGAGATGTTGGAGAAGGTAGACGTGCAGGAAGTTGCGCTGGCGGCGACGGAGGGCGCGCGTAGCGCGGCCGTAGACGCCGCCAGCGCCGCCGAATTCAAGCGCTGGTCCCGTCCGGGCGCAAACGCCCTGTCGTCCTGCGCTTGCTGCGTGGCGAATCGATTGACGCGGTGTCTCGCGAAGTTGGCGTCACGATCGCCGAGCTCGAACAATGGCGCGAACTCGCCCTGGCAGGCATCGCAGCCGGTCTGAAGTCGCGCCAGACCGATCCGTTGGAAGTCAAGCTCAAGGAAGCCGTGCATCGCGTCGGCGAACTGACCATGGAGGTCGAAATGCTGCACATGGAGCGCGAGCGGCAGGAGCGCCGCCCTTTGATCGTCCCGAGCTCGTCGACATGAGCCACGCGATCTCCGCGACAGGCAAACCCTTCCGATTGCAACGTTGCAACGGGTATGCCAGGTGCTCGACTTTCCACGCTCCACGATCTATGCCGAGCGCGCCAGGGCGCTCAACAAGGTCACCCCAGTTGCCCCTGTCCGACGTGACCCGAAGCCCAAGGCGCCAGATCACAAGCGGCTCGCAGCCGTTCGCGGCCGATCTGACTGGCACGCCGTTCGTCGGAGAAGGGGCGCGCAAAGTCTGGGCACGCTTGCGCATTCAGGACGACATCCGCATGTCCCGCGCCCGTGTCTCGCCGCTGATGCGCGCGAACACGGCCTGCTTTCGCCCCATCGGCAACCGCAGAAACCGCCCAATGCTCACGATGGTCGAATGACGGCTGATCGGCCTAACGAGAGGTGGGGCACCGATGGTGCCAAGGTTCAAACCGTCGATGAGGGCCTGGTCTGGATCTTCGCTGCGGTTGATCATTGAGACGCGGCGTGTGTTGGCATCCACGTCACCAAAGTGGGCGACTGCTTTGCCGCACTTGAGCCAATCAGCCAAGGGGTGCGCGAGCAGTTCGGATCGGTCGAAGTTGATGCCGGCCGCGGACTGTCCCTGCGAATGGATCACGGCTCGCAGTACAGGTCGGAAGATTTCCGCGCCCCGCTCAAGTTCTGGGGGATTACGCCAAGCTACGCCTTCGTCGCTGAGCCGCAGACCAACGGCGTCGCCGAGCGTTTCAATCGGACCATGAAGGAGCAAGCCATCCACGGACGGCTGTTCAACAACGTTGAAGAAGTTCGTGCTGCCGCCGTCGCGTTCAAGGACCGATACAATCGCGAATGGCGTCTCGAAAAACTGGGCTTCAAGACACCCCTCGAATTCCGTCAGGCAGCGCTCTTGCCACTTGCCACCTGATCACAAAATCGTGTCTAAACAACCCGATCCGGTACACCGCAAACACGGCATCAGCCTTGCTGGTTTCACAAGATCGGAAATGTGCTGAACGCCTTGCCCAAATCGCAGCACGTTCGGGGGAACGCAGCGCGCTCACCAATCTGGCACGCCGTAACGCGTGCCGAGGCCCTTGTCGTTTTCGATCATTCTGTCGGGCATTTGAAAGCCGTCGAGAAGCTCACGAAGAACCGTGACGAACTGCTGGCGTTCTACGACTTTCCTGCAGAACACTGGCAGCGGGTCAGAACAACCAACCCGATCGAGTCGACGTTCGCAACGGTGCGTCATCGCACTACGCGCACTCGCAACGGCCTGTCGCGCGCGACGTTCCTCGGCATGGCGTTCCAGCTCATCGAGTTGGCCGAGAAATCGTGGCGCCGCATCCGAGGCGTCGACAAGCTCAAACAGCTTTTGAAGGGCATTCCCTTCCAGGACGGAACCCCGCTGATCGATAGCACACCGACTCAGCAATCGGTGGCCGCCTGATCATGCCGCCGATCGCTCGTACACCAGATTTGACAATAGCTCGTGGCCATCGATTGGATCGGGAGCGTTCGGGTTCGAAAGCGCCGCGCCCGCCCCGGAGCGGTCTCTAGCGGGGCGGCGGGCCGGTGGGCGCAACCTCAGTGCGTGACGGCGGGGCCGGCAGGGTCGACGAGCGTGCCCTCGACGGTCTGTCGAGCTTCGTCGACCAGCATCACGGGGATGCCGTCGCGAATCGGATAGGCTAGATTGTCGGCACGACAGATCAGTTCCTGCGCGGCGCGGTCATGCTTGAGCGGGCCCTTGCAGATCGGGCACACGATGATTTCAAGCAAGCGAATGTCCATGGAGTTTCTCCACAACGATAGCGATAAGGCGGGGATCGAGCGCGGCCTCGACAGGCACGACCCAGAGTCGGGCATCGCGCCAGGAAGCGCCCAATTTTACTGCATCCTTCTCCGTGATCAAGATCACGTCGGCATCGTCGTGTGCGAAGGGGTTCTCAGCGTAGGCGTAATGGTCGGGCAGGGCCCGCGTGGCGGGGGCCAGGCCCGCCGCGCGCAGGGTCGCGAAGAAGCGCTCGGGGGCGCCGATGCCGGCTGCGGCCAGCACCCGCTCGCCGGCGAACTGGGCCAGCGGGCACCGCCGCGAGGGTTCGTCAATATGCCAGGCGTCGCCGGGCGCGAGCCGCAGCGCATAGGTATTCGGCCAGGGCGGCAGCGCGCGGCTGTAGGGATCGTTGACCAGGGTGGCGTCGCGCCGCCTCGACAGCGGTTCGCGCAAGGGGCCGGCCGGTAGCAGGAAGCCGTTGCCGCCGAGTCGGTGGTCGAACACCACCAGCTCGACGCGGCGCGCCATCCGGTAGTGCTGCAGGCCGTCGTCGCTGATCACCACGTCGAGCTCGGGATGCGCGGCCGCCAGCGCGCGGATCGCGGCCACCCGGTCCGGGCAGATCACCACCGGTGCCTGGGTGCGGCGCGCGATCAGCAGCGGTTCGTCGCCGGCACGCGAGGCCGGCGAGTCGGGCGCGACCTCGGTCGGCTCGCGGATCTCGGCGCCGTAGCCGCGTGACACCACGCCGGGGTGGAAACCGTTGGCGCGCAGCGCCTCGACCAGCGCGATCACGGTCGGCGTCTTGCCGGTGCCGCCCACCGTCACGTTGCCGACCACCACCACCGGCAGACCGGTGTCGACGATCGGCTTCCAGCCGGCCGCGAAGGCCAGGCGGCGTAGCGCGGCGATGCCGCCGAACACGGCGACCAGGGGCGTCAGCGCCCAGGCCAGCGGGCCGCGCCGTTGCCACTCACGCGCCAGCGTGGCCTCCAGGCGCGCGCCCAGGCCGACGCGACTCATCGGGCGGCTGCGCCGGCGAGGCACGAGTGGGGCGGTATGGCGGACGGACGAACTGCCGACGCGGTGGACCCTGGCGAAGCGGGAGCGGACGAAGCGGTCAACGGGGTTCTCCGATGGGCGTGACCGGCGCATGCCCGGGCGGCCCGTGAGGGCAGCCCGGGCATGCTCCTAAGAGGCCAGTTCAAAAAGACTGCTCGGTACACCTGAAGATGTTCCAGCAGACGAGGGCGCAGCCGAATTTGAAGAATGCTTCGTGAATGTCAGCTCGACGATCGAAGCGTATGCCAAGACGACGG
Organism: Burkholderia sp.; assembly: GCA_040946945.1. Lineage (GTDB taxonomy): Bacteria > Pseudomonadota > Gammaproteobacteria > Burkholderiales > Burkholderiaceae > Burkholderia. The sequence goes on from JAYFRX010000212.1 coordinate 4,324, forward strand.
AAGTTGTGGAGCCACGAGTGAGTCCGTTCAACGAACCAACGGAATTTGCCCAGACCACTGCCATGTTCAGTGCGGCACCTTGCGATCACCGGTTTGATGCCGCGTTCGCGCAATCGTTGACGATGCGGATCGGAATCGTAACCACGATCGGCATAGATGACCTTGGGTCTCTGAAGGGGTCGGCCGCGCGCGCCGCGGATCGGGGGAATCGCGTCGACGAGCGGCGGCAACTGGGTGACGTCGTTGCGGTTCACGCCGGTCAGGATGACGCTGATGGGAACGCCATTGGCATCTACGAGGATGGGGTGCTTGGAACCGGGTCGCGTGCGATCCGTGGGGTTCGGGCCAGTTTGTCGCCCGCCCCAACAGTTCGTACCGACGAGGAATCGACGGCAGCGTATGAAAGATCGATCTGCCCGGCCTCGCGCAACTTTGTCGAGCAGCAGTTCGTGCAGTCGATCCCATACGGCTGCTTTGCGCCAGTCGTTCAGTCGTCGCCAGGTCGCGCAGGAGCCAACGCCCAATAGGGGGGTTGGCAGATGGGGGTTGGCAGATGATTCCATCGCAGACCGGTTTTCAGCACGAACAGGATGCCATTCAACGCCGCCCGATCGGATACGCGTGGGCGACCAGGATGCTCTTTGCGCCGGAGCTTGGGCGGCGGCAGTAACGGTTCGCTCAGTGTCCACACAATTCGTCATCAATGATTGGCGCTTCCATCCCTTGGGTTCCGTTGTTCAGACATCCAAGGTTAACAGCTTGCCGAGAAAGTAAACAGCCCCTCATTG
>JAYFRX010000213.1:0-5105 GCA_040946945.1 Burkholderia sp.
GTGGCGCTCGGCCCACAATGGACAAGGTCCATGGTGGAACGCTGGGGCCAGCCACATGAACACGGCCTTCCCGAAACGCTTCTTCGACGCCTTGGGGCTGGTTTCGGTGCTGGATACTCAGCAGCGCTTCCAGCGTTGTCCATGAACGGCCGTATGCGGAACCGCACGTGCGGTGGTGTGAGAGGGCGACGGGGGTAACCCCGTCCCCTACTCGATGAATTTTTCATGCTGAAGCTAACGCGCATCGCGAACCCCGATGTCGCCCGGGCCGCCGCCAACCTGGTCTGGCTCGGCCTCGAGCGCCTCACGCAGATCGGCGTCGCGATCGTGATCAGCGGCCTGCTGGCCCGCGCACTGGGCCCCGACGCGTTCGGCAAGTGGCAGTACGCGAACACGCTGCTGCTGGTGCTGGCGCCGCTGACCTGGGTCTGCGGCGCGGAGATCCTGGTGCCGACCATCGTCCAGCACGCCCCCGCCGAACTCGGCGCGGTGCTCGGCAGCGCCTTCACGCTGCGCTTTTCGGTGTCGGTCGCCGCGCTCGCGCTGACCTGGGCCGGCATCGCGGCGTGCCTGGTCGATCCGCTGGTCGGCACGATGCTGGCGGGGCTGGCGGTGACCCTGGTGCTGCGCGAGCCCTTCGTCGGCGTGATCAACGCCTGGCTGCAGAGTATGACCTACAGCAAGCCACAGCTGATCGCGAGCATGTTCGCCGCGCTCGGCAAGGCCCTGCTGGTCTGGCTGCTGGTGCGCGCCGCGGCGGCGCCGGCCAGCTACGGCTGGCTGTGGGCGCTCGAGGCCGGCGTGATCGCGCTGGCACTGATGCTCTACTACCGGCACCGTCACGGCGGCCGGCTCGGCTGGCGCGTTGAGGCCCCTCTGTTCTGGCATTTTGCCTCGGCCGGCACGGTGTTCTGGACCGGCCTAGTCTGCATGTACCTGTTCCTCAAGCTCGACCGGCTGATGCTGGAGCAGCATGTCTCGTTCGCCCAGCTGGGCCGCTATGCCGCCGCGCAGCAGTTGAATGAGAGCTGGATCACGCTGACCCTGCTGCTCGCGCAGACCATCGCGCCGGCCTTCGTCTACCGCGTCTCGGAGCTGCCGCGGCTGCGCCGCAACGTCTGGCACCTGATCGCCATGACCAGCGCGCTGATGATCGCCGGCACTGCCGTGCTCGACCTGCTCGCACCGCTGATCATCGGCCGCGTGTTCGGCCCCGGCTACGAGCAGTCGGTCTCGATCTTCCGCTGGGCGGTATGGCTCTCGGTACCGGCCGGCGTCGAGGCGATCGGCAACCTGGTGGTGCTGAAGTTCCAGGCCAGGTTCGTGCTGCTGGCCAAGTGGCTGCTGGCGCTCGCCGTGGCGGCCGCGGCCAACGCCGTCGCGATCCCCGCGCTCGGCCTGTACGGCGCCCTGGTCGGGCTGGCCGCCGGCTACCTGGCCGCCGCCGCGGTCAATTTCACCTACATTCGCCTGAAGCTGCGTACATGACGTCCTCCCTCGCTCCCGCCGGCATCCTCGGACGAGATCGCCGTGCTGATCCCAGCCTACAACGGCCACGATAACCTGGAGCGCACGTTCGCCTCGCTGGCCGAAACCGCGCCCGTTTACGTGCTGGTGGTCGACGACGGCCGCACACCGCCGATCGCGCCGGCACCCCGCGCCGGGCTGGACGTCGAGGTGCTGCGCGTTGCGCAACAGTGGCATCGAGCGCTCGCTGGCGGCCGGCATCGAGGCGCTAGCCGCGCGGTTTCCGCTATGCGGCCCGGCTCGATGCCGGCGACCTGAGCGTGCCCGGGCGCTTGGCCAAGCAACGCGCGTTCCTGACCGCCCACCCGCGCGTGGCCTGCGTCGGCACCTGGACCTAGGTGGTCTCGCGCGACGGCCGGCCGCTGTTCATGCTGACGCCGCCGGCCGATCCGGCGCGGCGGCGTCGCACCCGCTTCATGCCTTCGCCGCTGGTCCACCCCCTCGGTGATGCTCGATATCCAGCGGGTACTCGAGGTCAGCAACTATCGGATCAAATATCCGGCCGCCGAGGACCTGGACATTTTTTTGCGCTTAATGGAACGCTACGATTGCGCGAACCTGCCCGAACTCAGCCTATATTACGAGCCGAACGAAGGGGGCATCAGCACCACCCGGCGGCGTCGGCAGATCCGCTCGACGCTCGCGCTCGTGTTCCGCTACTTCGACCCGCGCAACCCAGTATGACTGGGGCGGCCTCGCCAAGTACCTGCTTCATCTCGTTACGCCGTATTCGCTGCTGCACAAGCTGAAACGCCATTCGTTCGCGCAGCGCCCGCCGGCCTGACGCGATTCGTCCCGCTTCCCGTCCACTGCTTCGACATGAGCTCTGTTTCCGCGCTGCGCATCGTCCTGGTCTGCAACACCGCCTGGGCGATCTATACCTATCGTCAAGGCCTAATCCGCATGCTGGTCGCTAGCGGTGCCGAGGTCATCGTGCTGGTGCCGCGCGATCGCACTGTCGAGCCGCTCGAGGCGATGGGCTGCCGCTATCTCGAGCTGCAAGTCGCCTCCAAGGGCACCGATCCACTCGAGGACCTGCTCATGCTGGCCGCGATGCGCCGCCACTATCGCGCGCTCCGCCCGCACCTGGTGTTCCACTACACGATCAAACCGAACATCTACGGCTCGATCGCGGCCTGGCTTGCGCGCGTGCCCTCGGTGGCCGTCACCACTGGCCTGGGCTACGTGTTCATCCGCGAAAGCCGCGCCGCCAGCGTCGCTAAGCGGCTCTACCGTTTCGCGTTCCACTTCCCGCGCGAGGTCTGGTTCCTGAACCGCGACGATCTCGCCACCTTCGAGGCCGGCCGCCTACTCGCGCATCCCGATCGCGCGCGACTGCTGCACGGCGAGGGCGTCGATATCGAGCAATTCGCGGCCACCCCGCTGCCCGAGCGCGACAGTTTCCGCTTCGTGCTGATCGGCCGGCTGCTGTGGGACAAGGGCGTGCGCGAGTACGTCGACGCCGCGCGCGCGCTCAAGGCGCGTTATCCGCAGGCGCGCTTCGCTCTGCTCGGCCCGGTCGGCGTCGACAACCCGAGCGCGGTATCGAGAACCTATGTGGACGAATGGGTGCGCGAGGGCGTGATCGATTATCTCGGCGAGGCGCATGACGTGCGAGCGTATATCGCGGCGGCCGACTGCGTGGTGCTGCCCTCGTATCGCGAGGGCGTGCCGCGCACGCTGATGGAGGCCTCGGCGATGTGCCGGCCGATCGTCGCCACCGACGTGCCGGGCTGCCGCGACGTGGTGGCCGACGGCGAAACCGGCCTGCTCTGCACCGCGCGCGACAGCGCGAGCCTGGCCGAGAAGATGGCCGCCATGCTCGACATGCCGGCCCAGGCGCGCCGTGCGATGGGCGAGCGCGGCCGCCAGAGGGTACTGCGCGAATTCGACGAGGCGAACGTTGTCGAGCGCTATCGACAAACCATCCGTGCGCTGACAGGCACGGCACTCTGAGGAGGGCATGACAATGAGCGACAAGGGCACGATTCTGGTGACGGGCGGCGCGGGCTTCATCGGCTCACATACGGCCGTCGAACTGCTCGGTGCCGGCTACGACGTCGTGATCGTCGACAACCTGGTCAACAGCAAGCGCGAGGCCATCGAACGGATTGCCAAGATCGCCGCCCGCGTGCCGGCCTTCCACCAGGTCGACGCCTGCGACGAAGCCGCGCTGGTCCGGGTATTCGACACGCACCCAATCACCGCCGCGATCCACTTCGCCGCGCTGAAGGCCGTCGGCGAATCCGTCGCCAAGCCGGTCGAGTACTACCGCAACAACCTCGACAGCCTGCTCGCCGTGCTCAAGGTGATGCGTGAGCGCCAGGTCAAGCACTTCGTGTTCAGCTCCTCGGCCACCGTCTACGGCGTGCCGGAGCGCTCGCCGATCGACGAGTCGTTCCCGCTGTCGGCCACCAATCCCTATGGCCAGACCAAGCTGATGGCCGAGCAGATCCTGCGCGACGTCGAGAGCTCCGATCCCTCGTGGCGCATCGCTACGCTGCGCTATTTCAACCCGGTCGGTGCGCACGAGAGCGGGCTGATCGGCGAGGACCCGGCCTGCCTGCCGAACAACCTGATGCCCTACGTGGCCCAGGTCGCCGTCGGCACGCTCGAAAAGTTGCGCGTGTTCGGTAGCGACTACCCGACCCATGACGGCACCGGCGTTCGCGACTATATCCACGTGGTCGACCTGGCGCGCGGCCACCTGAAGGCGCTCGAGGCGCTGCGCCGGCGCAGCGCCAGTTTCGTGGTCAATCTTGGCACCGGGCGCGGCTACAGCGTGCTCGACATCGTCAAGGCCTTCGAGGCGGCCAGCGGCCGGCCGGTACTCTACGAGCCGGTTGCGCGCCGCCCCGGCGACGTGGCCGCATGCTACGCCAACCCGGCGCGCGCCGCCGAGCTGATCGGCTGGCAGGCCGAGCACGGCATCGAGCGCATGTGCGCCGACCACTGGCGCTGGCAGGAGCGCAATCCGCGCGGCTACGCCTGAGCAGTAAGCGGCTCGGGCCGACCGTGGGTCTTCGCGGAATCGTGTGGGTAAATTTCGTCATGAAAATGCCTGATAGCGAATGTGGGAGCGGGTTTGCGAAATTCGGATGTTGCGAAAAAGCTGGCATGATTTCGCGGTGACTATTTCACGCAAACGAAAGCGTCCGTCGAGCTATTGTCAAATCTGGTGTACGAGCGATCGGCGGCATGATCAGGCGACCAGCGGTTGCTGGGCCGGTGTGCTATCGATCATCGGGGTTCCGTCCTGGAAGGGAATGCCCTTCAGAAGCTGTTCGAGCTTGTTGACGCCGCGGATGCCGCGCCACGATTTCTCAGCGGACTCGATGAGCTTGAACGCCATGCCGAGGAACGTCGCGCGCGACAGGCAGTTGCGAGTGCGCATAGTGCCACCTGATTAGTTAGAGGCCAGTTCAAAAAGACTGCTCGGTACGCCTGAAGTTGTTCCAACAGACGAGGGCGCAGCCGAATTTGAAGAATGCTTCGTGAATGTCAGCTCGACGATCGAAGCGTATGCGAAGACGACGGAAGTTGTGGAGCCACGAGTGAGTCCGTTCAACGACCCAACG
>JAYFRX010000214.1:0-5091 GCA_040946945.1 Burkholderia sp.
TTGACCACTACAACGAGTCGCATCCGCACAGCGCCTTGAAATACTGCTCGCCACGCGAATTCCGCCAGCGCGCAACTTCACCAACCGAAGCGTGACCGCGTGTCCGGTCATGCAGGGGCAAGTCCAGGTACCAAGGTTCAAACCGTCGATGAGGACCTGGTCTGGATCTTCGCTGCGGTTGATCATTGCGACGCGGCGTGTGTTGGCATCCACGTCACCAAAGTGGGCGACCGCTTTGCCGCACTGGAGCCAATCAGCCGAGGGGTGCGCGAGCAGTTCGGATCGGTCGAAGCTGATGCCGGCCGCGGACTATCCCTGCGAATGGATCACGGCTTGCAGTACAGGTCGGACGATTTCCGCGCCCAGCTCAAGTTCTGGGGGATTACGCCGAGCTACGCTTTTGTTGCCGAGCCGCAGACCCACAGCGTCGCCGAGCGTTTCAATCGGACCATGAAGGAGCAAGCCATCCACGGACGGCTGTTCAACAACGTTGAAGAAGTTTGTGCCGCCGCCGTCGCGTTCAAGGACCGATACAATTGCGAATGGCGTCTCGAAAAACTGGGCTTCAAGCCCCCCCTCAAAGCTCGTCAAGCACCGCTCTTGCCACTTGCCGCCTGATCGCAAAATCGTGTCTAAACAACCCGATTCGGTACACGAGCGAGCTTCGACCATCCTGACCTCGAATCTCGCTCTGGAAGAATTGGGTGCCGCGTTCCCCGATAACCGCATCCTCGGTGCCGCGACGCTCGATCGGTTGCGCCACGGCGCCTACCGACTGGCGTTCGAAGCCAAGAGCCAGCGAGACCCCAAACCGATGCCGCATTTACCCGAAAATAGGGTTGCTAAAAACGGCAAAAAACCGCAATCTTGAAGCCGTTCTAATCTGCATTTTACCCCCCCGTTCCTGTTGGCGCTATTACGCCGCCCATTCGACAGCCGGTGTTCGGGTCCATCGCCAGATGGACCTTGCGCCAGGTGCGGCACTTGGACCAGCCGTGCTGGCGGACTTTCCACTCGTCTTCGGCATAGACCTTCAGTCCGGTACTGTCAACGACAAGGTGCAGCGGCTCGCTGGTGTGCAGTGCTGGCAGCGGCGAGCTTCAGTGTCTGCGCGCGGCGGCTCAGGGTCGTGTAGTTGGGCACTGGCAAGCCCGGGAAGGCAAGCTTGCTCAGGCTGAGCGAGCAGCCTTGGAGTGCGCGCAGTGGGAGTTGAAAGACTTGCTTGAGGCCGAGCAACATCTGTATAGAGCCACCGGGTAGACGCAGGAGCCGGCCACGGGCGCGCGCACGTCCAGCGCACGTCCAGTTCGCGCCGCGCTGAGAACAGGCTTGGGTCGATCTACACCGTCACGTCTCCTCGAGCAATGAGGCCCGCGTTGTACTGCGCCCAGTTCTTGAGACGTTATTGGGCTTTGGAGTCGGACTTATGCAACAACGCCCCGGCCGGGCGCCTGTTCGTGCGCAATATCGCGATGTGCTTCGACGCCTACCTGTCGGATGGGATGGCCGACCGCTGCTCGCGGACGCTCTAAGCCGCGGCGGGCCGCCCGCCATCTGCGCTAAAGTGGCGGTTTACCGCTTTTCGCTGTTCCACAATGCGTACGACCAAAGCGACCCACGCGGTCAAACGCCTGAAGACTCGCACCGGCAATCCGCGTTATGCCGCCGTCAGCGTGCCGGGCGATCTGTTTTACCTGACCGATCGCGCCCGCGGCAGCCTCGAGAAGCTCTGCACGCCGTTGCAGCTCGACGAGTTCGTGGCCTTCGTCAACAGCCTCTCGCCGCCGGCACCGCGTAAGGCCAGCAAGCTCGACGAGGCCTTCGAGGATAAAATCCGCAAGGCAAAAGGCTGAGACAACCGCCCGCTGCGCCCTGCCGCGCGGCAGGCGCCCCAACGTGGTGCGCCGCCCTGCCTTGCGCGAGGGCATGGTGCCGCCGTGTCCGGGCGCAGCGATGGCGAGGCGTTTGGTACAATCGGTCACTCAATTTTCCCGCTGACGGCCGCCCTTCGGCAAGACCACCATGAACATCGACAATGCGCGTTTCAACATGATCGAACAGCAGATCCGGCCGTGGGAAGTGCTGGACCCTGAGGTCCTAAGCCTGCTGTCGATCGTCAAGCGCGAGCTGTACGTGCCGAGCCTCTACCGTGATCTGGCCTTCGCCGATCTGGAACTGCCGTTACCGGGCGGCCAGAAGATGCTGGCCGCGCGCGTCGAGGCGCGCACCCTGCAGGAGCTGGCGGTCAAGAAGCACGAAAGCATTCTCGAGATCGGTACCGGCTCGGGCTACATGGCCGCGCTGCTGGCCCATCGCGGCCAGCACGTGGTGACGGTCGACATCGACCCGGCCCTGGTGCAGTTCGCCGCCGACAATCTCCGCAACAACGGCGTGAGCAATGCCGAGGTGGTGCTGGCAGACGGGGGGCGCGGCCTGCCGGAGAAGGGCCCCTACGACGTGATCTGCGTCTCGGGCGGCCTGCCGGTGGTGCCGCAGGATCTGCTCGAGCAGATGAAGGTGGGCGGCCGGCTGGCCGCCTTCGTCGGCTTGCGACCGGTCATGAAGGCGCAGATCATCACGCGCATCGACGACAAGCAGTTCCGCGTCGCCGACGTGTTCGAGACCTACGTCGACCACCTCGTCAACGCGATGGAGCCGTCGCGCTTCAAGTTCTGATCCACGCCACCCCGATATCCTCATGCCGATGCAGATCCTGACCGCCTCCGCCCTGGCCGCCTGGCTGGCCGATTCGTCCCGCCCCGCGCCGCTCGTACTCGACGTGCGCGAACCGTGGGAAATCGCCACTGCAAGCATCGCGGGCAGCGTGTCGATCCCGATGCAGCAGATTCCCGCGCGCAGCGAGGAGCTCGACGACGAAGCCGAGATCGTCTGCGTCTGCCATCACGGCATGCGCAGCGCGCAGGTCGCGATGTTCCTCGAATCGCGCGGCTTTACTAAGCTCTACAACCTGCAGGGTGGCATCGACGCCTGGTCGCGCGACGTCGATCCGGCTGTTCCGCGCTACTGATCCGCCAGGCGAGCGCCGGCTCCCTCGCGGGCTGTGAAGCACGCCGTCGAGCGTCTCACTCCCGAGCGCCGCCGATGTCCGCGCACGGGGCGCCGGCCCGCCTTTTCCCCGCCCCGATACACACGGTGCGTGCGATGCGTCCCGAACGGGCGGGCACCGCACGCATCGCGCACACGCATGATCGCCGGCTGTGCATCGCCCGCCGCGATACACCACGATCGGCCGCGCCCTTGCACCGCCACGGCCTATTCGCACGTCGCGCGCTTGCACCGCGACGACTCGCGAAGCGAACAAAAAGCAGTGCCGCGCCCAGTCGCCACGGGATTACAGACTCGCATGGCACATGCCTTGCGTTACCGCTCTTCGAAGCGCCGGCGCGTCGAGGAGTTAAAGTCAAATCTGGTGTACAGGGCGTCGGCATGATCAGGCCGGCCAGCGGTTGCTGAGCCGGTGTGCTATCGGTCACCGGGACGCCGTCTTTAAACGCGATTCCATCGAGCTTCTCCGGCGCCCGGATCCTGCGCCACGACTGTTCAGCCGACTCGATGAGCTTGAACGCCATGCCGAGGAACGTCGCGCGCGACAGGCAGTTGCGAGTGCGCGTAGTGCGATGACGCACCGTTGCGAACGTCGACTCGATCGGGTTGGTTGTGCTGACGCGCTGCCAGCGTTCTGCAGGAAAGCCGTAGAACGCGAGCAGTTCGTCACGGTCCTTCGTGAGCTTCTCGACAGTTTTTAGATATTTGGCCGAATACGTCGCGACCAACTGATCGAAAGCGAAAAGGGCCTCGGCACGCGTTGCGGCGTGCCAGATTGCTGAGCACGCTGCCTTCGCCCGAGCGCGCTGCGATTTGGGAAAGGCGTTCAGTACATTTCCGATCTTGTGAAACCAGCGACGCTGATGCCGTGTTTGCGGACAGACTTCCCCCATCGCCGCTGGCCGCAATGGTCCCGCTTGCAGCCCGCGGGCCTTCAAGGTCCAGCACTGACCGTCGGCATCCTCACTGCGCGCGCCGGTATGAATGCCGTCAGCCCACCAGTAGATCCAGCGTGAACCCGACAGATCACGCTTGTTCCACTGCTCAAATTCTTGCACCCGCTGCGCCTTCAGCCGCGCCACGACGTTCGGCGAGCGCCCTTTGGCCTGTGTTCGCCCAGCAGTACGCTGAATGCTTCGCTCATGTCGCCCCTCGAGACGCCTCGTAGGTAGAAGCCACGGCAGCGCTGCCGACGCCCGCGACGACTTGCGCACATACGGCGTACCATGTTGGGATTGAACTTTGCCCCCGAGCCCGAACGGTCGCGCACCTTCGGCACCTGGACCGGCACAGGACCGATGGCCGTGACGGTTTCGCGCTTAGGCAGATAACCATTGCGCACGATCGGCGCCGGCCGTCCAGCGTCTTCACGTTCGAATACTGTTCGAGCAACGCCGCTCATTCCGCCTTGATTGCCTGATGGATAACCTGCCGTGCGCCTTGCCGGATCAACTCATCCAGACCGCACGGCCCCTTGATTGCCGTTTCTGCTGCTTGACTGCTCTGCGCTTCCTGCGTACGTTTCGCCATGGTGGTGGTGGGCCTCCGGTTTCTAGGCGTTACCGCGGAAAGCAACTGCGGCGGCTCCGGTTTTTCTAGACACAGATTTGGGGTAAAACGCATCCAAACTGGAGTCTGAGATGTTGAAGAGGTAGCCGTGCAGGAAGTTCCGCTGGCGGCGTCTACGGCCGCGCTACGCGCGCCCTCCGTCGCCGCCAGCGCCGCCGACTTCAAGCGCTGGTCCGTCGGGCGAAAACGCCCTGTCGTCCTGCGCTTGCTGCGCGGCGAATCGATTGGCGCGGTGTCTCGCGAAGTTGGCGTCACGCTCGCCGAGCTTGACGCATAGGAATTTACGCATAGGAATTTCAAAACGCCAGAGGAGGCGGGCGATCTGCGCAAAAGTTCGCTGGACGGGTAGTGGTGCCGTCGGTGGGCAAGGTTTCCGGCAACGTCACGCGATTTTCGCTGCGAACCCAGCGGTTTTCGCGGCCAACAGGCAATTTTCCGATCTCCGGACGGACTGCT
>JAYFRX010000215.1:0-5080 GCA_040946945.1 Burkholderia sp.
CGCATTGCGCTTCGTTGCCGTACTGCTCCTGAAATTCTTTCATCGACAGACCGGCCTGAAACTGGATTCTGTTCATGGGCATGGCGCACGCTCCGTAAGCATCTGGCGAACGATACTTGATTTCATGGCTGCTTCGGAGTCAAGTAAGTAATCAGGTCGATAATTGAGACCATCATGAAACGGGCTTCCCTGCACTCCCGCATTCCCGGAAGCGTTCCTCACATGGCGGTGCCCCGAATCAGCGCCGCCATGGGTAGCTGCCGGCAAACCCCGGTAGCCTCTCGATCACGCATTGAAGGTTTTGACGGGCCCCGGCAACAACCTCCCGGCAATATCGCCATCTTCACAACCCGGCCCTGAGTCACGGCCTATTCGGTCATCCCCTGGAGTATTCGTGTCCTACGTACTGGTTGTCGAAGACGACGCGGATTCCCGCGACATGCTTGCCGCCCTGGCCCAATCGCAGCAATTGCGCTGCGAGACCACGGCGACGCTCGTGGAAGCCCGCCGCTGGATCGCGGGCAATCCCCCCGACCTGATCCTGTGCGACCTGGTGCTTCCCGACGGCAACGGCATGGATCTGTTCAAGGATCTACCGCAAGGCACGCACTGCGAGATGGTCTTGATGACAGGACATGCAAGCCTCGAAACCGCGATCGAGGCCCTGCGCCGCGGAGCGAGCGACTACCTCGTCAAACCGGTCAACATGCAGCGGTTGACGCGCATCCTGTCACGGCTGCCTCGCGTCAGCGTGCTGCGCGCGGAGATCGACTCGATGCGCCAGGAGCTCCAGCAGCTCGGCCGCTTCGGGCGCATGCTCGGGACCTCGCCACCCATGCAGACCTTGTACGACGCGATCAACCGCGTCGCCAGAACCAGCGCGTCGGTGCTGCTCAAAGGAGAGTCGGGCACGGGCAAGGAGCTCGCCGCAGGTACCATCCATGACTTGAGCCTCTGCCGCAACGGCCCGTTTCTCGCCATCAACTGCGGGGCGATTGCCGCGAACCTGGTCGAGAGTGAGATGTTCGGCCATGACAGGGGCAGCTTCACGGGCGCGGACCGTCAGCACAAGGGTTTCTTCGAACGCGCCCACGGCGGCACGCTGTTTCTCGACGAAATCACCGAGATGCCGATGGAATCGCAGGTCAAGCTGCTGCGCGTGCTGGAAACGGGGCGCGTGACGCGGCTCGGCGGCTTGCGGGAGTTCGACGTCGACGTGCGCATCGTGGCGGCCACCAACCTCGATCCCGAGGCCGCGATCGCCGGCGGCAGGCTGCGCGCCGATCTCTATCATCGCGTGAACGTCTTCCCCATCACCTTGCCGCCGCTGCGCGAGCGCGGCGATGACATCGCCATGCTTGCCCGCGCGTTTCTCGAACAACTGAACCAGCAGGCCGGCCGCGAGATGTGTTTCGCCCCGGCCGCCCTGGCGGCGCTCGGCAATTTCAAATGGCCCGGCAACGTGCGCGAGCTGCGCAACTTCGTGCAGCGCGCCCGCATCTTCAGCGACGGCGACCTGATCGAGACGCTGCCGCCGCCGATTACGGTTGAGGTGGCCGGCGGGGAAGCCGAGCTCGGCGACTCGGTATCGGTCGAGCTCGGTGCCACGCTGGACGAGCTCGATCGCCAGATGATTCTCGGCACGCTCGCCAAATGCGGCGGCGTGAAGACCCATGCCGCCGAGGTGCTCGACATCAGCCTCAAGACACTCTACAACCGTCTCGCGCTCTTCGAGGAGGGCGTGGCGAGCGGCGATCAGATGGCCGAGCGGGCGATCGGCGCGACGCGGTCACGTGGCGCGCCGGACCACGCTGTCGGCTGCTCCCGCGATATTTTCTCGACGGTGCCGAACAGCTGATCCGCATCGAAGGCTTTCTGCAACGCGGTCCATGCGAAGATCAGGTCCGCCGCCTTGGAGACCACGTGGCCGGACGCGAAGATGACGCGCAAGTGCGGATGGGTAAGCACCGCCTGCCGCGCCAGCTCCATGCCGTCGATGTCCGGCAAGGCCAGGTTTGTCAGGAGAATGTCGCAGGCTTCGCTGTCCAGCGCCACCAGGACCCGGCGCGAATCCTACGCCCGCAGCACCACATGCCCACCCATTTCCAGCAGCATCGCCGTCGCCTCCAGGCAATCCGCGTCGTCATCTACCACCAGCACCCGCCGGCCCGCGGCATCGCCGCATTCTGGCGCATCCTGCGGCCGCGGGCGCGGCGAGCATCTGTGGCCGCAGCTTCGTCGCGAGTTGCTGGCGACTATAGGGCTTGCTCAACAACTCCACGCCGGGGTCGAGCCGCCCGCCATGGAAGATCACATTGCGGTGTATCCCGAGGTAAACAGGATCTTCAGGTTCGGCAGCTGCTGCTTGGCCTGGCGCGCCATCTCCGTGCTGCGCAAGGGCCCGGGCATCACCACGTCGGTAAACAGCAGGTCGATATGGGCCCCGATCCGAATCACGGCCAGCGCTTGCAGCGCATCGTCGGCCTTCAGCACTTCGTAGCAGAGGCCCGTCAGCATATCGATCACCCTGATTAGTTACTTGACTCCGAAGTAGGCATGAAACCAAGTATCGTTCGCCAGATGCTTACGGAGCGTGCGCCATACCCATGAACAGAATCCAGTTTCAGGCCCGGTCTGGCGATGAAAGAATTTCAGGAGCAGTACGGCAACGAAGCGCCATGCGAGGCCGCGCTGGTCGAGTCTCGCTGGCCCGATGGCTGGGTGTGCCCTCGATGCAAGGGCACGCGCTACGCCAGCGCCTACAACGGCCGGCGACTGTGGGAATGCCTGAGCCAGTCCTGCCGGTACCAATGCTCGTCGATCGTCGGAACGATATTCGAGAAGACGCAATTGCCGCTGACGACCTGGTTTCTGACGATCTACCTGGTGACGCAGAGCAAGAACGCCATCAGCGGACTGGAGCTCAAACGCCAGATGGACGTGAGCTACAAGACGGTCTGGCTCATCAAGCACAAGTTGCTGGAGACCATGTGGCTGCGCGAAGAGCGACGCCGGCTCGACGAACGGGTCGAGGTCGACGACGCGTATCTGGGCGGGGAACGCTCCGGCGTAAGGCTGTGGGCGTGGCGCGCCTGGCAAGACGCCGTTTGTAGCGGCCGTGCAGACCTCTGACGATGGCCGCCCTCTGTCATGCGGCTCTCGCCCGTGCCGGGCTTTACCAAAGCGGCCCTTGAGGTCTGGGCGGCCAGCAGCCTGATGCCCACCGCGTGCGTCGTTTCCGATGGCCTGTGGTGTTTCGACGGCGTGACGCAAAAGGCTGCCAGTCATGAGCGCCATGTCACGGGCGGTGGCCGTCAGGCCGCGCAGCGCCCCCGAGTTCCGCTGGGTCAACACGATGCTCGGCAACCTGAAAACGGCCCTCAAGGGCACGTACCACGCTATCGATCACGCCAAATATGCCCATCGCTATCTCGCTGAATTCGCCTACCGTTTCAACCGCCGTTTCGATTTGCCCGCGATGGCGCCGCGCCTGCTTCGGGCCGCCGTTACGACAAAACCTCATCCTCGCCGTGTGTTGATCGTCTCGGAGTAAAGTAACTAATCAGGACGGAATTTGCCCAGACCACTGCCATGTTCAGTGCGGCGCCTTGCGATCACCGGTTTGATGCCGCGTTCGCGCAATCGTTGACGATGCGGATCGGAATCGTAACCACGATCGGCATAGATGACCTTGGGTCTCTGAAGGGGTCGGCCGCGCGCGTCGCGGATCGGGGGAATCGCGTCGACGAGCGGCGGCAACTGGGTGACGTCGTTGCGGTTCGCGCCGGTCAGGATGGGGCTGATGGGAACGCCATTGGCATCTACGAGGATGGGGTGCTTGGAACCGGGTCGCGCGCGATCCGTGGGGTTCGGGCCAGTTTTTCGCCCGCCCCAACAGATCGTACCGACGAGGAATCGACGGCAGCGTATGAAAGATCGATCTGCCCGGCCTCGCGCAACGTGTCGAGCAGCAGTTCGTGCAGTCGATCCCATACTCCTGCTTTGCGCCAGTCGTTCAGTCGTCGCCAGCAGGTCGGGCCGGAGCCAAAGCCCAATACGGTTGGCAGATGGTTCCATCGCAGACCGGTTGTCAACACGAACAGGATGCCATTCAACGCCGCCCGATCCGATACGCGTGGGCGACCAGGATGCTCTTTGCGCCGGGGCTTGGGCGGCGGCAGTAACGGTTCGATCAGTGTCCACAATTCGTCATCAATGATTGGCGCTTCCATCCCTTGGGTTCCGTTGTTCAGACATCCAAGGTTAACAGCTTGCCGAGAAAGTAAACAGCCCCTCATTGGTTTTTGAACTGGCCTCTTAGAGGCTAGTTCAAAAAGACTGCTGGTACGCCTGAAGATGTTCCAGCAGACGAGGGCGCAGCCGAATTTGAAGAATGCTTCGTGAATGTCAGCTCGACGATCGAAGCGTATGCGAAGACGACGGAAGTTGTGGAGCCACGAGTGAGTCCGTTCAACGACCCAACGGAATTTGCCCAGACCACTGCCATGTTCAGTGCGGCGCCTTGCGATTACCGGTTTGATGCCGCGTTCGCGCAATCGTTGACGATGCGGATCGGAATCGTAACCACGATCGGCATAGATGACCTTGGGTCTCTGAAGTGGTCGGCCGCGCGCGCCGCGGATCGGGGGAATCGCGTCGACGAGCGGCAGCAACTGGGTGACGTCGTTGTGGTTCGCGCCGGTCAGGATGGCGCTGATGGGAACGCCATTGGCATCTACGAGGATGGGGTGCTTGGAACCGGGTCGCGCGCGATCCGTGGGATTCGGGCCAGTTTTTCGCCCGCCCCAACAGTTCGTACCGACGAGGAATCGGCGGTGTCCCATTCGTAGTTGAAGGTTTGGGCGGCAGGGTTTCGTAGGCTAGGCGGACTTCAAGTCATGGTCAACGCGTTTATCGGTCGGACGATGCAAGGCAACGGCGAGCATCCAGAGGTCGTCGGCACCGCCGAGCTTACGGAATCGCTTCTCAGCTTCCAGGAAGCCAGTGGCCGCCCATCGCATCGCCATGTCGACATCGCGATAGCGGTCGACCTGGCCGCTGACGCGGCGCACCGCGCCGT
>JAYFRX010000216.1:0-5075 GCA_040946945.1 Burkholderia sp.
ATGCGCACGGCTTCCAGCATGAATTCCTGCGTATATCGAGCTCTCGGATTACCCATCTTCCCTTCCTCCTTGCGTGAGTTTTACACACTCAGCAAGGGATCCATTTTTTGCGGGCAAGCTCACAGGTTCATGGTGGACTCCATCGAAAAGAGAATAGAGCGAACTCCATTCGAAGCGTTTTCGCTGATAAATCACTGAATCGGATTACATTACTTCGCAAAAAAAACGAATCAATCAGGCGAAGCTGCCGAACACTCGATCAAGATCGAGATGCACGGCGAACGTGTCGGCGAGCCGCTCGATCGAGGCCTCGCGCAGGGCCGCCCAGTCGACCGCCTCCGCCGCCCCGTCCAGCCCGGCCCATTCAAGCAGCGCGACGCAGGCGCTCGGCGCGTCGAACAGGCCATGCAGGTAGGTGGCCAGAATCTGCCCGTCCTCCGAGACGGCACCGTCGGGCCGTTCGCCTTTCGGCCCGTCCAGCCACAGCGCCGGCCGCGCCAGCGCCGGGCCGTGCGTCTCGCCCATGTGGATCTCGTAGCCGCTCACGGCCGCCCCTTCGCCCCAGCCGAGCCGCCCGCCCACGTTGACGAGCGTCTTCTCGGGCCGCAGCTCGGTATCGTAGTCGAACAGGCCGAGCCCGGCCCCGCGCCCCGGCGGCCCCTCGACGCCCTGCGGATCGTCGAGCGAGCGGCCCAGTATCTGCATGCCGCCGCAGATCCCGATCAGCTTGCCGCCATAGCGCAGGTGGCGCTTGATCGCGCGATCCCAGCCGTTGGCGCGCAGCCATTCGAGATCGCGCTGCACGCTCTTCGAGCCGGGCAGGATCACCAGGTCGGTGGCAGGGATCGGGCCGCTCTTCCAGTACGAGAAATCGACGCGCGGATGCACGCGGAGCGCGTCGTAGTCGGTGTGGTTGCTGATGCGCGGCACGGCCGGCACGACCACCCGCAGCACGCCCGCCGCGCGATCGCTGGCCTCGGTGCGGGCCAGGCTAGGCAGCATGTCCTCGGCGTCGAGCGCCAGGCCGTGCAGGTAGGGAAGCACGCCGAGCACCGGCTTGCCGGTCTGCGCCTCCAGCCAGTCGAGGCCGGGTTTCAGCAAGGCCGGATCGCCGCGGAAGCGGTTGATCACGAAGCCGCGCACGCGCTCGCGCTCGCTTGGCGACAGGCAGGCCAGCGTGCCGAGCAAGTGCGCGAACACGCCGCCGCGATCGATGTCGGCGACCAGCACCACCGGGCAGTCGACATGCTCGGCGAAACCCATGTTGGCGATGTCCCCCTCGCGCAGGTTGATCTCGGCCGGGCTGCCGGCACCTTCGACGATCACCGCGTCGTAGCCGGCGCGCAGGCGCGCATAGGACTCCAGCACGGCCTCGAAGGCCACCGGCTTGTAGGCGTTATAGGCGCGCGCATCGAGATTGCCGCGCGCGTGGCCGTGGATGATGATCTGCGCGCCGCGATCGCTGTTCGGCTTGAGCAGCACCGGGTTCAGGTCAGTATGCACGGGGATGCCGGCCGCGATCGCCTGCAGCGCCTGGGCGCGGCCGATCTCGCCGCCATCGATCGTCACCGCGCTGTTAAGCGCCATGTTCTGCGGCTTGAAGGGTGCCACGCGCGCGCGCGCGCGTCGCGCCAGGCGGCACAGCCCGGCCACCAGGGTGCTCTTGCCGGCGGCGGAGGTGGTACCCTGGATCATCAGCGTGCCGCGCGGCAACGGCGGGTGGGCGGAAACGGTCATGGTGCGGGCCATCGGACTGTCTAGGGAAGGCCGCATTATCGCGCGCGCCTTTACACCTTTACAATCACGCGATGACTTCGCACCACCTCACCTTCGTCCTCGGCGGCACCCGCTCGGGCAAGAGCGCCCATGCCGAACGGCTGGCCACCTCGAGCGGCCGCGCCGTTACCTATGTCGCGACCGCGCGTGTGGTCGGCGACGCTGAATTCGACCGCCGCATCGCCCATCATTGCGCGCGCCGCCCAGCCGGCTGGGCCCTGGTCGAGGCGCCCAACGCGCTGGCCGAGGCGATCGCCGCGCTCGACGATCCCGCCGCCTGCGTGCTGGTCGACTGCCTGACGCTGTGGCTCGCCGGCCTGCTTTGCCCGCCCGATGGCGCGGCCGTCGACGAGGCCACGCTCGCCGCGCGCGTGGCGGCGCTGGAAGACGCGCTGCTCGCCTCGCGAGCGCACGTGATCGTGGTCAGTAACGAGATCAGCCTGGGCGTGATTCCGCTCGGTATCGAGACACGTCGCTACGTCGACGAACTGGGCCGGCTCAACCAGCGCATCGCCGCGCTCGCCACTCATGTCACCCTCGTCGTGGCGGGCCTGCCGATGACCGTGAAAGCACCGGGGGAGCCGGCATGCTGATGCTGTCGCTGCCGGCGGTGGCGATCCTCGCGATCGCGGCCTTTATGGTCGACTGGCGCTTCGGCGAACCACGCCGCGCCCATCCCCTGATCGCCTTTGGGCACCTGGCCCAGGCCATCGAGGCGCGCCTGAACCACGGCCGGCTGGGCCGGCCGATCGGCGTGGCGGCCTGGTGCCTGGCCGTGCTGCCGCTAGTGCTGGCGGCCCTGCTGCTGCTCGCCCTGCTGCCCTGGCCGCTCGCCGCCGCCGCGCATGTCGCTATGCTGTGGTTCGCGCTCGGCGCGAAGAGCCTGGCCGAGCATATCGCACCGATCGGTGCCGCCCTGGTACGCGGCGATCTCGCCGAAGCCCGCACGCTGACCGCGCGCATCGTCTCGCGCGACACGCGCGAGACCGATGCCTCGGCGCTATCGCGCGCGGCGGTCGAATCGGCGCTGGAGAACGGCAACGACGGGATCTTCGGCGCGCTGTTCTGGTTCGCAGTCGCCGGCGGCCCCGGCGCGCTGATGTTCCGGCTCGCCAACACGCTCGACGCGATGTGGGGTTATCGCACCCCGCGCCTGCTGGGCTTCGGCTGGGCCGCGGCCCGCATCGACGATGTGCTGAACTGGGTGCCGGCGCGGCTCACGGCCGCCAGTTACGCGCTGCTCGGCGATACCGCGAACGCCTGGCGCTGCTGGCGCAGCCAGGCGCGCCAGTGGGACAGCCCCAATGCCGGGCCGGTGATGGCTGCCGGTGCCGGCAGCCTCAACGTGGTGCTGGGCGGCCCAGCCGTCTATCACGGCGAACTCGAGACGCGTCCCACGCTCGGCACCGGCGAACCGGCTGCGCCGGTTCACGTGCGCGCGGCGCTCTCACTGGTGGCGCGCACCTCGATCCTCTGGCTTGCGCTGATGCTGGCCGGCGCCGCGCTCTCGGTCGCCAAGCATCATGGCTGAAGCCTTGGCCTGCCGCCAGCCTCGCGCCATGTCCGTCCCCTTCCCTCGATTCCGTACGGCGGGCGATCCCGGTCGCCCCGCCCGACCTGCTCCATGACCGACTCCGCTCTCCAGCCGCCCGCGATCACGCACGGCGGCAATCCGCACGACGCGGCGCAACGCTACGGCATCCCGCTCGTGCGCTGGCTCGATCTCTCGACCGGCATCAACCCGATCGGTTACCCAGTGCCGCCGATGCCGGCCGAAGCCTGGCGCCGGCTGCCCGGCGATGAGGCGCCGCTGGCCGCGCTGGCCGCGCGCTACTACGGCGCGCCCGATGCCGCGTACGTGCTGGCGGTGGCCGGCAGCCAGGCCGCGATCCGCGCGCTGCCCGCGCTGCTCGAACCCGGCATCGCCGGCGTCGCGCCGCTGGCCTACAGCGAATACGCGCCGGCCTTCCTGCGCCACGGCCATACACTGGCGACGCTCGATGCTGACGCGACCCTACTGCCGCCGTCGATGCGTTACGTGATCGTCGGCAATCCCAACAATCCGACCACCGAGCACCTCACGCGCGAGCGCCTGCTGGGCTGGCACGCGCAGCTGGCCGCGCACGGCGGCACCTTAATCGTCGACGAGGCCTTCGCCGATACCCGCGGCGAGAACACGCTGGCCGCCGATGCCGGCCGCGACGGCCTGTTCGTGCTGCGCTCGATCGGCAAGTTTTTCGGGCTCGCGGGCGTGCGCGCCGGTTTCGTGCTGGCCGCGCCCCTGCCGCTCGCGCGGCTGCGCGCCGAGCTCGGCACCTGGACCGTCAGCGGCCCGGCGCGGCACGCTGTGTCGGCAGCACTGGCCGACGAAGGCTGGCAACAGGCCACGTGCGAACGCCTGGCCGCCGACGGCGAGCGGCTCGCCGAGCTGCTGCGCCTGCACGGCTTCGCGGTGCGCGCCACCCCGCTGTTCTGCTGGACCGACGACCCGCGGGCCTGGGCGCTGCATGACGCGCTCGCCACGCAAGGCGTGTGGACACGCTTCTTCGCGCAGGTGCCGAGCCTGCGGATCGGCCTACCCGGCATAGAAAAGGAGTGGTTGCGGCTCGAGGATGCGCTCGACCATTACGCGGCCACCGCCACGTATCACGCAGCGGCACGCTGATCGATGCGCGCGCAAGCGAAGCTTCGCCGAGGGCTCGCGGGTGGGTTGGTCGCGTCGCTGCTTGCCGCGATGCCCGCTCTGCCGGCTGCCAAGTCCTCAGGCTCATCGGCAACGGCATCGGCGGCCGCCTCAAACGCCATTACCGTCATCGATGACGCCTGCCAAACCCTCTCATGCTACCCGCGCCGGCCAGGCGCGTGATCAGCGTCGCGCCGCACGCCACCGAGCTGCTGTCAACAGCAACTTAGAAGTAACCCACTTGAGCCGTTGTGCAGCACATTAAAGGTCAGTTTAAAAATACTGCTCGGTACGCCTGAAGATGTTCCAGCAGACGAGGGGGCGGTGTCCCAAAAATAGTCCTGATTAGTTACTTGACTCCGAAGCAGGCATGAAACGAAGTATCGTTCGCCAGATGCTTACGGAGCGTGCGCCATACACATGAACAGAATCCAGTTTCAGGCCGGTCTGTCGATGAAAGAATTTCAGGAGCAGTACGGCAACGAAGCCCAATGCGAGGCCGCGCTGGTCCGGTCTCGCTGGCCCGATGGCTGGGTGTGCCCTCGATGCAAGGGAACGCGCCACGCCAGCGCCTACAACGGCCGGCGACTGTGGGAATGCCTGAGCCAGTCCTGCC
>JAYFRX010000217.1:0-5043 GCA_040946945.1 Burkholderia sp.
CGGTTCTTGTTCATCGGCTCACGGCTTCGCTCCACGCTTCCTCCCCACGCTCGGTCACCCTCACGCAGTTGCGCTTCGCTTCGTTCGCTGTGGTCAACTCACGGGAGGACTTACACCTCCAAGATTGAGCCCATGCTGGGCGCACCGTACAAATGGCCCGCATTGTGCGGGCCATTTGTCGTTGCGGTGCTGACAGGGTGGCATTCAGCTGCGGGCGCCGTCGCGCATGATGCGCGCCTTCTCGCGCTCCCAGTCGCGTTTCTTCTCGGTTTCGCGCTTGTCGTGCAGCTTCTTGCCCTTGGCCAGGCCGATCTCGCATTTGACGCGGCCGCCCTTGTAGTGGAAGTTCAGCGGCACCAACGCGTAGCCGCGCTGCTCGACCTTGCCGATCAGCTTCTTGATCTCGTCACGGTGCAGCAGTAGCTTGCGCGTGCGCACCGGATCCGGCTTGATGTGCGTCGAAGCCTCGGGCAGCGGGCTGATGTGGGTGCCGATCAGGAAGATCTCGGCATTCTTGACAATCACATAGCCTTCCTTGATCTGGCCGCGGCCGGCGCGCAGGGCCTTGACCTCCCATCCCTCGAGCACGAGCCCTGCTTCGTAGCGTTCCTCGATGTGGTAATCGAAGAATGCCTTTCTATTGTCTATGATGCTCATGAAAGGAATTGGCCAACTCGTTTAAAATCGCGATTTTAGCAAAGCGGGGCGCCGTTAGCCCGGCTCGGCCCCCACTCTTGATGCCGTGAGATTTATGGCAGATGTCCACAAAACCGTATTGATCCGCCATTCGGCGGAACAGATGTTCGACCTCGTGACCGACGTGGCCGACTACCCGAACTTCCTGCCCTGGTGCGGCGACATCGAGATCCGGCGCCAGGACGAGACCGGCATGGAGGCGCGGATCGACATCAACTTCAAGGGCATCCGGCAGCACTTCGCGACCCGCAACACCCAGGAGCGGCCGAACCGGATCAACATGGAGTTCGCCGATGGCCCGTTCAAGAAATTAACCGGCTACTGGCGCTTCACGCCGCTGCGCGCCCATGCCTGCAGGATCGAATTCGCGCTGCACTACGAATTCACGAGCATGATCCTCGAAAAGATCATCGGCCCGGTGTTCAGCCATATCGCTAACACCTTCGTCGACTCGTTCGTGAAGCGCGCGGACCAGCGCTACGGCAAGGGGTGATCATGCTGCATCTCCAGGTGTGTTACGCGCTTTCGTCCTGCCAGACGCTGCTCGACGTGGAACTACCGGACAGCGCCACACTGCGCGACGCGATCGAGGCGAGCGGGATCGTCGATCTGCATCCCGACATCGATATCTCGGTGGCCAAGACCGGCGTGTTCGGCAAGCTCGCGCCGCTCGACACGCCCCTGCACGAGGGCGATCGCGTCGAGATCTACCGGCCGCTGATCGTCGACCCGCAGGCGGCGCGCCAGCGCCGCGTCGACAAGACCCGCCGCGAAGGCTCGGTCGAGGGCCGCAAGTGGCTGCCCAAGGATTCGCGCTGAACTGACGGACGCGCGCATGCATCGGGCGCGTCGCACGACGGCCGAAAGCTTGGCTGCAGCGCGACGTAATCCCGTCCTGTAGCCGGTCCGCCTTAGGCGCGGGCCTTTCTTCCCGCCAGCATCATCCTGTCCCGATTTTTATCGAGTCGGCTGCCGCCGGCGTTTCAATGCGCCGTCCGTTGGGCTTCGGCTGACTGCTGCGTAAGCGATCGATAAACCCGCTCTGACGAATTTGACGGCAGCGAGGTACGCCTGGCAGTTTCATGCGAGCTGGAGATGCGATGGATTGGGATGCCCATGTCGAGGCGTCTGACCTTGCAGGCGTAAGGTTGTCGTCGTAGGCGAGGGACCGCGGGTTTGCCGTGAAGGCTTTGTATCAGGGGTGCCGGCGAATGTGAGACGGAGGAGGCGCGCAAGCGTGCGGAGCCGAGCCCAGAACCGGCCTCGCTGTTCATGGAAGTCAAAGTCTGCGGCGGCTCCGGTTTTTCTAGACACAGATTTGGGGTAAAACGCATCCAAACTGGAGTCTGAGATGTTGAAGAAGGTAGACGCCGCCAGCGCCGCGCGAATTCAAGCGCTGGTCCGTCGGGCGCAAACGCGCTGTCGTCTTGCGCTTGCTGCGCGGCGAATCGATTGACGCGGTGTCTCGCGAAGTTGGCGTCACGATCGCCGAGCTCGAACAATGGCGCGAACTCGCCCTGGCAGGCATCGAAGCCGGTCTGAAGTCGCGCCAGACCGATCCGTTGCAAGTCAAGCTCAAGGAAGCCGTGCATCGCGTTGGCGAACTGACCATGGAGGTCGAAATACTGCGCATGGAGCGCGAGCGGCAGGAGCGCCCGCCCTTTGAGCGTCCGGAGCTCGTCGACATGAGCCACGCGATTTCCGCGACAGGCAAACCCTTCGGATTGTAACGGGGTATGCCAGGTGCTCGACTTGCCGCGCTCCACGATCTACGCCGAGCGCGCCAATGTAATGACCCACCGATTCCTGCTCAGGTCATGGGGTTAATGTAGCGGCGTAGGCGGCATCCAGGGGCATCATCTTCAGCGCCTGATGGGGCGTTGTTGGTTGTAGAAGGCGATCCAGTCAGCGATCACCCGCAGGGCGTGGGTCTGGCCTTCGAAACAATGCCGGTGCACGCATTGCTCCTTCAACGTCCGGATCACCCGTTCCACCATCCCGTTCTGCTGTGGGCAGTGCGGAGTGATGAACTCCTGCTTCAAGCGGTAGCTGCGCACCAGACGCGTGTAGTCGCGGCTGCTGAATGGCCGTTGTCGGAACGCAGCAAGAAAGGCTCCTGCACTCGGCCCAGCGTGCCGTAGCGCGTGATCAGCGCCTGCTCCAGTGCGGCCGACGCTGTACTGGCCTTGCCGGTCTGTGACAGGTGCCAGCCAAGCAATTGGCGCGCGCTGCAATCGATCACCAAGGCCAGGCTGAGCCCACCGTCCTTGCTACACCCCCTACGCGGCACAGGTCGGTTGCCCAGCGCTGGTGGGGCTTCTCGGCACGGGAAACCTTGGCCTCGATGCGCGGCCGCTGGCCAAGGGGGCGCTTGCGCACCTGCCAGCTTTTCAACTTGAAGATCCGCTGCACGGTGTTCTTGTTCGTGCCAAGCAGCGCAGCGACCGTGCGGTAGCCGAACGAAGGCTACGCCTCGATCATCTCCTTGATCGGCTCGGCCAGTTCCGGCTTCACCTTGGCCGGTGATCTGGTCGGCTTGTAGTAGGTCGTGCGACGTGCCACGCCGAACCATTGGCACAGCTTGGTTATTGGAACCGAAACG
Source organism: Burkholderia sp. (assembly GCA_040946945.1). Classification (GTDB taxonomy): domain Bacteria; phylum Pseudomonadota; class Gammaproteobacteria; order Burkholderiales; family Burkholderiaceae; genus Burkholderia. The sequence goes on from JAYFRX010000217.1 coordinate 3,299, forward strand.
CCTTCGTCTTTCAGGCCCTGCTGGACCGAGAGCATCAGCTCTCGTCCTTTCCCAGCAGGGATGCCAGCTTTTTTCGGGCGCGGATCTCCAGCATGGCCTCGCCGTAGGCTTCCTGCAGGTCCTTCAGTTGCCGCTGGTACTGCTCGCGCACGTCCTCAGGCTTGGCCCGCAGAGCATTTTCCATGCCGCGCTTGCCGTCTTCGACCCAGCTCTCGATCTCTGCTGGGGTCAGGTCGAACTGGCGGCTAGCTGCGGCCACCGTCGTCTTGCCCTGGATGATCTCAAGGGCCAGCGCCGATTTACGCCGGGCGGTCCAGCGCTTGATCTCTTCTTCCATCATTTCGCTCATCGGCGTCTCCTTCGGGGAAAGTAACACCTGAGCAGGTTTTCAGTGGGTCATTACACTACTGCCTGCAAAGATGCGCGCAGCCAACCAGATCAACTTCTCACAAGCCGCCGTCGATTCATCATCGATTCGCGCCGTTGGGGCAGGCCAAAAACTGGACCAAACTCTACCGATCGCGCGCGACCCGGTTCCAAGCACCACATCGTCACCGACGCCTACGGCACCCCGCTCGCCGCGATCCTGACCGGCGCGAACGTCAGCGACGTTACGCAATTGCTGCCGCTGATCGATGCGCTTCCGCCGATTCGCAGATTGCGCGGCCACCCACTGAGCAGACCCCGTGTGGTCTACGCCGATCGTGGTTACGACTCCGAGCGGCATCGACGAGCGTTGCGTGATCGCGGTATCGAGCCGGTAATCGCCAAGCGCCGTACCGAACATGGCAGTGGCCTTGACAAATATTGCTGGGTCGTCGAACGCACACATGCCTGGCTGCATCACTTCCGCCGTCTCCGCATTCGTTTCGAGCGCCGCGCTGACATTCACGGCGCGTTCCTCAAACTCGGTTGCTGCCTGATCTGCTGGAATATCCTTCGCCGGGCCGATCAGTCTTTATGAAACCGTCTCTAAGAGCGAGTTTATCGATCGCTTACGCCTTGCCCGGCCGCGCGCCCCGCAAAGGTGAGGTTTTTCGGGAGCAGAGGTGAGGCGGCTTGAGAGCGATGGTGAGGAGATCTGGGAGCGGCCGCAATTCGTGTGCCGTTCGGCATTCCGGGCACCGCGAAACGGCGTCCGGCGCGACGGCCGAATTGCCCGAGTCGAAACGCGAATTCGCCTCGAATTATAAGCCTACCTGATTAGTTACTTGACTCCGAAGCAGGCATGAAATCAAGTATCGTTCGCCAGATGCTTACGGAGCGTGCGCCATGCCCATGAACAGAATCCAGTTTTAGGCCGGTCTGTCGATGAAAGAATTTCAGGAGCAGTACGGCAACGAAGCCCAATGCGAGGCCGCGCTGGTCGAGTCTCGCCAGCCCGATGGCTGGGTGTGCCCTCGATGCAAGGGCACGCGCTACGCCAGCGCCTACAACGGCCGGCGACTGTGGGAATGCCTGAGCCAGTCCTGCCGGTACCAATGCTCGTCGATCGTCGGAACGATATTCGAGAAGACGAAATTGCCAATAATTGCCGCTAACGACCTGGTTTCTGGCGATTTACCTGGTGATGCAGAGCAAGAACGCCATCAGCGGACTGGAGCTCAAACGCCAGCTTGGCGTGAGCTACAAGACGGTCTGGCTCATCAAGGTAAGCCGCTGCGCGGCGACTAAAACCGTCGGTATGCAGAAGCGATCGCTCGCAGTGATGTAGGCGCGCGGAAAGCCGAAGATGCTAGAGTCGA
>JAYFRX010000218.1:0-5028 GCA_040946945.1 Burkholderia sp.
AAGCCACAACTGTTCGTGCTCGGCAAAGCTGGCGCGCAGGGCCTCGTGCTCCTGTTTGCCGACGACCGTCAGCGGCAACTTGGCGCGACGCCCGGGTTTCTTGGTAGGCTTCATCTCGGCGGTTCTCGTGTTCTGGAGCTTGGTCTTGGAAACCCGATTCTCTCGGATTCCTGCGGGAACCGCCGCCTTCAACCTTCAACTATTTTTGGGGTACCGCCCAAGCTTTGCCCTTGGTGGGCATGAATCGACCGAACATGAATTTTCAGAGAATTTTTCAAATTAATGTCATAAAAGCGGTGCTATTCTACTGTTTCCCGGAAATGCGGATGAGGCGATCGCCTGGGCTACGACGAGATACAACGCTTCGCGGCCCAGGGCTTTACAAGCGGGTCTTAGTTGCTCTAAAAATGCTGAGAACCGGCAAAATTGTCGAATTTCGTGTACGGCCCCAGAAACGTGAGACGAACGGAGCCAATCGGACCGTTACGCTGCTTGCCGATGATGATCTCGGCGGTACCCTTGTCGGAGCTGTCGGGGTTGTACACTTCGTCGCGGTAGATGAACAGGATCACGTCCGCATCCTGTTCGATTGCGCCCGATTCGCGCAGGTCCGACATCACCGGGCGCTTGTTGGGCCGCTGCTCCAGGCCGCGGTTGAGCTGCGACAGCGCGATCACCGGCACGTCGAGTTCCTTGGCCAAGCTCTTCAGCGAACGCGAGATTTCAGAGATTTCGGTGGCCCGGTTCTCGCCCTGCGAGGAACCCGTCATCAGCTGCAGGTAGTCGACCACGATCAGGCCGAGCTTGCCGCATTGCCGCGCTAGGCGTCGCGCGCGCGAGCGCAGTTCCATCGGGTTCAGGCCGCCGGTCTCGTCGATGAAGAGCTGCGCCTCGCTCATCTTCTGCACCGCGTGCGTGAGTTTCGGCCAATCCTCGTCGGTCAGCCGACCGGTTCGCATGCGGTGCTGGTCGAGCCGGCCGACCGAGCCGAGCATACGCATCACCAGCTGACTGCCCGGCATTTCCATCGAGAACACCGCCACCGGCAGGCCGTATTCGACGGCCACGTATTCGCCGATGTTCATCGAGAAGGCTGTATTGTGCGTGACGACGTAGTCGTCGGTGATATACAGCCGTGTCGGGTGCGAGACCGAGATGCACTGCGTTTGCGTGACGCGGGTCGGCTCGATCGAGAGGATCACTGGCATCTTGGGCCGCGTGCGGCCGGCTGCTAGGCGCTCGCGCTTGCCCTCGAACAGGAACAGGCTCTGCGGATCGGGATGGCTGATGGTGCAGACATGGGCCGTTACGCCATCGCGACGTTGGCCCTGGTACGTATAAGCGGTCGGCTTCTCGCTGATCGAGCACCAGGCACCGAGCGAGCGAGCCAGTTCGCAGACGTCGCGGGCCAGCTGCGGGCTCGCGGTCGAGTAACGGATCGTGCCCCAGGACTCGACCCAGCCGTCGGTATCGAGCAGGCCGCGCAGCAGGTCCAGGCGCACCGATTTTTCGGCGTCCAGGTACGCGCGCGGAATGAATTTGTCATGGCTCGTGCGGCCCCACAAGCCCAGCGCCTCGAGCGCCTCTTTGAGCGGATTGAAGGGTGGCCGCTCGATCTCGCCGTTGGCCGCCCGGTGCTTGATGCGCCAGTCGTACCGGGCCCCGTGCTCGAGTTCGAGGCAGGCGTCGACGCGCTCGCGCATCCGCGCCAGGGTCGCCTCCGCCTTCACCCTGAAGCGCACCGCCGTGCCGCCCAGCGCGCCGGCACCAAGCAAGGCGCTCAGCACCCAGCCGTCGACCGGCAAGGCGTCGGCGCGTCCGAATTCCCCTTCGGGCAGGTCGATCCACAGCCTGTTGCGATAGCGCTCGCGCGTCAGCAGGGTGCGGATCTCGGCCGTGATCAGCACGCGCGGCTTATCCCAGTCGCGGTAATGGACGCGCCAGAGGTGCTCGTCGCAGCATTCGGTCGAACGGCCGTCGGAGAAGCGCACGCGATGTACCTGGCGTTCGCCTTGCGGATAACGGCCGGTGACGAAGGAGGGCTTGCCGTCGATCGAGGCGAGCATGTCGCCCACCCCCAGCTCGCCCATGGTCTTCCAACCCGTCAGCGTCCTGATGCGGGCATCGAGCGGCTGGGCCTTGCCCATCGACGGCCGGCCGGCCACGATGATCAACTCCCCGCCATGCATCCCCGAGGTCATCCGGTCCAGGTCAACGAAGCCGGTCGGCGTGCCGGTCACGTCGCTCGGATTGGCCGTGTGGTACAGCGTGTCGATCCGCTCCACTACCTGGGTCAGCAGTGGCCCGATTTCGAGGAAGCCCTGGGTGCCGCGCGCGCCTTCCTCGGCGATCGAGAATACCTTCGACTCGGCCTCGTCGAGCAGCTGGCGGACTTCTTTGCCCTGCGGATTGAAGGCGTCGGCGGAGATCTCGTCGGCCACCGACACCAGCCGGCGCAGCACCGCGCGGTCGCGCACGATTTCCGCGTAACGGCGGATATTGGCCGCGCTCGGCGTGTTCTGCGCCAGCGCGTTTAGGTAGGCAAGGCCGCCCACATCGTCGGCCTTGCCGGCCGTGACCAGCGCCGCGTAGACGGTCACCACGTCGGCCGGGCGCGTGCCGGCGATCAGCCGGCCGATGTGCTCGTAGATCAGCCGGTGATCGTAGCGGTAGAAATCCTGTTGCGACAGAAAGTCGGCGATGCGGTCCCAGGCTGCGTTGTCGAGCAGGAGGCCGCCCAGCACTGATTGCTCGGCCTCGACCGAGTGCGGCGGGATTTTCAGCGATTCGAGTTGGGGATCTTGTGGCGTGTTCATGGCTTGGGATTATCGCGAAATGCGAGGGGCGGGGAAAGCGTCAGACGGATGCAATGCAGCGAAAAATCGAGTAGGGGACGGGGTTGCCCCCGTCGCCCTCTCACACCACCCCGCACGTACGGTTCCACATACGGCGGTTCATAAACAACGCTGGAGGCGCTGCCGGGTGTCCAGCAGCGAGACCACAAGCCCGAAGACGTCAAACCAGCGTTTCAGGAAGGCCGCGTTCATATCGCTCGCCCCTGCATTCCACCACGGACCCTGTCTGTTGCGAGCTGAGCGCTGAGTGCGGGGTCCGCCATGAGCCCCTGGCGACGGCAGCATAGTAGTTAGTTCGGCGTTGGCTGTGCTTCGCTTGCCGCCACAAGAGGCAGCGCAAGCGCCGACGTAGCCAGCCGTCCAGTTCTTCCAGCGGCCCTCCGTCTGTGTGTAACGGAAGTAGTTGATCCATCCGCGAAGCACTGAGTTCAGCGCCTCAATCGTATGACTTAGGCTCCTTCCCCGCCCCTTACGCATCCGTTCCTTCACACGCGCCGTCAGCCATTTGATGCTTTCGGGCGCAATGCGCAGCCACGCCTGACGATGCATTGTCAGACTGTGGCCGAGAAATTTGCGTGTCCAGGGCCGAGCACACGCGCTCTTCGACTCGTTAATTTGCAGCTTCAGTCGTTTCTCCAGAAACGTCGTCATCTGCATCAACAGCCGCTGTACCGGATCCGGTTGTTTAGACACGATTTTGCGATCAGGCGGCAAGTGGCAAGAGCGGTGCTTGACGAGCTTTGAGGGGTGTCTTGAAGACTAGTTTTTCGAGACGCGATTCGCGATTGTATCGTTCCTTGAACGCGACGGCGGCAGCACGAATTTCTTCAACGTTGTTGAACAGCCGTCCGTAGATGGCTTGCTCCTTCATGGTCCGATTGAAACGCTCGGCGACGCCGTTGGTCTACGGCTCAGCGACGAAGGCGTAGCTCGGCGTAATCCCCCCAGAACTTGAGCTGGGCGCGGACATCGTCCGACCTGTACTGCGAGCCGTGATCCATTCGCAGGGACAGTCCGCGGCCGGCATCAGCTTCGACCGATCTGAACTGCTCGCGCACCCCTTGGCTGATTGGCTCCAATGCGGCAAAGCGGTCGCCCACTTTGGTGATGTGGATGCGCCAACACACGCCGCGTCTCAATGATCAACCGTAGGAAGATCCAGACAGGCCCTCATCGACGGTTTAAACCTTGGCACCATCGGCGCCCCACCTCTCTCGTTAGGCCGATCAGTCGTCATTCGACCATCGTGAGCATTGGGCGGTTTCTGCGGTTGCCGATGGGGCGAAAGCAGGCCGTGTTCGCGCATCAGCGGCGAAACACGGGCTCGGGACACGTGGATGTCGTCCTGAATGCGCAAGCGTGCCCAGACCTTGGGCACCTCTTCGCCGACGAACGGCGTGCGAGTTAGATCGGCGCGAACAGCTGCGAGCCGCTTGTGATCGGGTGCCTTGGGCTTTGGGCCACGTCGGACAGGGGCAAGTGGGGTGACCTTGTTGAACGCCCTGGCGCGCTCGGCATAGATCGCGGAGCGCGGAAAGTCGAACGCCTGGCATACCCGTTGCAATCCGAAGGGTTTGCCTGTCGCGGAGATCGTGTGGCTCATGTCGGCGAGTTCCGGACGATCAAAGGGCGGCGCTCCTGCCGCTCGCGCTCCATGCTCAGCATTTCGACCTCCATGGTTGGTTCGCCGACGCGATGCACGGCTTCCTTGAGCTTGACTTCCCACGGATCGGTCTGGCGCGACTTCAGACCAGCTTCGATGCCTGCTAGGGCGAGTTCGCGCCATTGTTCGAGCTCGGCGATCGTGACGCCAACTTCGCGAGACACCGCGTCAATCGATTCGCCGCGCAGCAAGCGCAGGACGACAGCGCGTTTGCGCCCGACGGACCAGCGCTTGAATTCGGCGGCGCTGGCGGCGTCTACGGCCGCGCTACGCGCGCCCTCCGTCGCCGCCAGCGCAACTTCCTGCACGTCTACCTTCTTTTGTAATGACCTACTGAAAACCTGCTCAGGTGTTACTTTTCCCGAAGGATGCGGATTCCACGCGCACTTGGACAGTGATTTGTCACTGATCCACCCAGTGCTCAGGCAGGCGGCGACGCAGGATTATTCACTACCATCGACCTCTTTTTTCGAAGCAAAGAGGTCGTCGTGGAGCGTTGATCCATGCGTA
>JAYFRX010000219.1:0-5008 GCA_040946945.1 Burkholderia sp.
ACTGCCCACAGCAGAACGGGATGGTGGAACGGGTGATCCGGACGCTGAAGGAGCAATGCGTGCACCGGCATCGTTTCGAAAGCCAGACCCACGCCCTGCGGGTGATCGCTGACTGGATCGCCTTCTACAACCAACAACGCCCCATCAGGCGCTGAAGATGATGACCCCGGATGCCGCCTACGCCGCTACATTAACCCCATGACCTAAGCAGGAATCGGTGGGTCATTACAATTATGACAAGCTGAAAAGAATAATCGGCGCCACGCTGGGGTTTAAATCGATAAAGACGGCTTACGCCACAATCAAAGGCATTGAAGTAATGCGTGCACTGTGCAAAGGCCAGGCCTCAGCATTTTATTATGGTGATCGCCCTGGGCGAGATGCGTCTGGTGAGTAAAGTCTTTGAAATGTAGGGCCTTTCAATAACACAAAAGGCTAACTCATTACGAACATTGCAACAGTGCCGTCCAACCTGTCTTCCGCGCCATCTGCTATCGCACCCACCTTTCAAAGAGTAAGAATCAACCCACTTTCCCAGACGCCTGCAATATCCCTGTCACCCTTGCCAAATAAGGCTTGGCGGACTTGTGTATAAAGAGGTGTGGCATGGGGTGGGTTTCTCCCTGATTGGCGGGCCGGCCCCGCCGGCGCGGCGTCATTCGGCGTCGCGGGCCGGCACCAGAATTTCGCGATTGCCGTTGGATGACATGGCCGACACGAGCCCCGATTGCTCCATCTGTTCGAGCAATCGCGCCGCGCGGTTGTAGCCAATGCGAAGATGGCGCTGCACCAGCGAGATCGAGGCACGGCGGTTCTTGATGACGACCTCGACGGCCTGGTCGTAAAGGGTATCGGACTCGTCGCCGTGGCCCTCGCCGGTTCTCGAGCCGGCCGAGCCTTCGTCGCCGTCGGCGACGCCGCCCTCGAGCAGGCCCTCGATATAGTCCGGCTCGCCGTGCTCCTTAAGCTTCTCGACCACGCGGTGCACCTCGTCGTCGGACACGAAGGCACCGTGCACGCGCACCGGCAGCCCGCTGCCGGGCGGCAGGTAGAGCATGTCGCCCATGCCGAGCAGCGATTCTGCGCCCATCTGGTCGAGAATCGTGCGCGAGTCGATCTTCGAGGACACCTGGAAGGCCATGCGGGTCGGCACGTTGGCCTTGATCAGGCCGGTGATCACGTCGACCGAGGGGCGCTGGGTGGCGAGAATCAGGTGGATGCCGGCCGCGCGCGCCTTCTGCGCGATCCGCGCGATCAACTCCTCGACTTTCTTGCCGACCACCATCATCAGGTCGGCCAGCTCGTCGATCACCACCACGATGTTGGGCAGGCGACCGAGCGGCTCGGGATCCTCGGGCGTCAGGCTGAACGGGTTCGGGATCTTCTCCTCGCGCTTGGCCGCCTCGTCGATCTTGTTGTTGTAGCCGCCCAGGTTGCGCACGCCGAGCTTGCTCATCAGCTTGTAGCGGCTTTCCATTTCGGCGACGGTCCAGTTCAGTGCGTTGCCGGCCTGGCGCATGTCGGTGACGACCGGGCAGAGCAGGTGCGGAATGCCTTCGTAGACGCTCATCTCGAGCATCTTCGGGTCGATCAGGATCAGCCGGACCTGGTCAGCGGTGGCCTTATAGAGCAACGAGAGGATCATCGCGTTGATCCCCACCGACTTGCCCGAACCGGTGGTGCCGGCCACCAGCAAGTGGGGCATCTTGGCAAGATCCGCGCACACGGGCTTGCCGCCGATGTCCTTGCCCAGACCCATGGTGAGCGCCGAGGAAGCGGCGGCGTAGACCTCGGAGCCGAGGATCTCTGACAGCCGCACGGTCTGGCGGCGCGGGTTCGGCAGCTCCAGCGCCATGTAGTTCTTGCCGGGAATCGTCTCGACCACGCGGATCGACACCAGCGACAGCGAGCGCGCCAGGTCCTTGGCGAGTCCGACGATCTGGCTGCCCTTCACGCCGGTGGCCGGCTCGATCTCGTAGCGCGTCACCACCGGGCCCGGATAGGCGGCCACCACGCCGACCTCGACGCCGAAGTCCTTGAGCTTCTTCTCGATCAGGCGCGATGTGAATTCCAGCGTGTCGGCCGGGATCGCCTCCTGGGACTGCGTGGCGGCGTCGAGCAGGGAAATCGCCGGCAGGGTGGAATCACCCGGCAAATCGGTGAACAATGGCACCTGGCGCTCGCGCTCGACGCGCTCGGACTTGGCCGGCGTGACGATCGGCAGCACGATGGTGACAGGCTCGTGCTCCTCGATGCGCACCCGCTCCTCCTCGACCTTGCCCTCTCGGCGCACCGCGGCGGCCTCACCGAGCTTGCGATCGCGCTCAGCCTCGCGGTGCAGCTTGGCTAGCGTGAAGGCATTGATGATGGCGTCGCCCACACGCTCGCAGACCGACAGCCAGGAGAAGCGGAAATACAGGGAAAGGCCGATCGCGAGCGCGATTAGCAGGAACAGGGTGCCGCCCGTGAAGCCGAGCGCATGCGAGACGCCGCGCGCGACCATCTCGCCCACCACGCCGCCCGGCGCGCGCGGCAGCAGCACCTTCAGCGACCACATGCGAAGCGCCTCGATGCCGTCGCTGGCGAGCATCACCAGCACGAAGGCGAACCCCTCGGCCAGCCAGCCGATCGGGCGGGCCGGCGCTTCCTCGTCGAGCGCCTCGTGGTGCGTGATGCGGCGGTAGTTGACGGCCACCCGGCGCGCCAGCAGCACCACCAGCCAGTAGGCGGAGATGCCGAACAGCAGCAGCAGGATGTCGGCCGTCCAGGCACCGACGCGCCCGGCCCAGTTCGAGATGCGGTCGATCTGGACTGCATGCGTCCAGCTCGGGTCGCGACGGCTGTAGCTCAGGAGCACCATCAGCAGGAACGCGAACACCGCGACCTGCAGAATCCAGCGAATCTCGACAAACAGCCGCGACATACGATGTGGTAGCGCCTGCGTTTGAGCCGTAAAGAGAGCTTTTCGCATTGTACCGGATCCGGTTATTTAGACACGATTTTGTGATCAGGCAGCAAGTGGCAAGAGCGCTGCCTGACGGGCTTCGAGGGGTGTCTTGAAGCCCAGTTTTTCGAGACGCCATTCGCGATTGTATCGGTCCTTGAACGCGACGGCGGCAGCACGGACTTCTCAACGTTGTTGAACAGCCGTCCGTGGATGGTTTGCTCCTTCATGGTCCGATTGAAACGCTCGGCGACGCCGTGGGTCTGCGGCTCAGCGACGAAGGCGTAGCTTGGCGTAATCCCCCAGAACTTGAGCTGGGCGCGGAAATCGTCCGACCTGTACTGCGAGCCGTGATCCATTTGCAGGGACAGTCCGCGGACGGCATCAGCTTCGACCGATCCGAACTGCTCGCGCACCCCTTGGCTGATTGGCTCCAGTGCGGCAAAGCGGTCCCCCACTTTGGTGACGTGGATGCCAACACACGCCGCATCGCAATGATCAACCGCAGCGAAGATCCAGACCAGGCCCTCATCGACGGTTTTAACCTTGGCGCCATCGGTGCCCCACATCTCGTTAGGCCGATCAGTCGTCATTCGACCATCGTGAGCATTGGGGGGTTTCTGCGGTTGCCGATGGGGCGAAAGCAGGCCGTGTTCGCGCATCAACGGCGAGACACGGGCGCGGGACACGCGGATGTCGTCCTGAATGCGCAAGCGTGCCCAGACCTTGCGCGGCCCCCTGCGGCGGTGTCCCCAAAATAGTCCTGATTAGTTACTTGACTCCGAAGCAGGCATGAAATCAAGTATCGTTCGCCAGATGCTTACGGAGCGTGCGCCATGCCCATGAACTGAATCCAGTTTCAGGCCGGTCTGTCGATGAAAGAATTTCAGGAGCAGTACGGCAACGAAGCGCAATGCGAGGCCCCGCTGGTCGGGTCTCGCTGGCCCGATGGCTGGGTGTGCCCTCGATGCAAGGGCACGCGCTACGCCAGCGCCTACAACGGCCGGCGACTGTGGGAATGCCTGAGCCAGTCCTGCCGGTACCAATGCTCGTCGATCGTCGGAACGATATTCGAGAAGACGAAATTGCCAATAATTGCCGCTGACGACCTGGTTTCTGGCGATCTACCTGGTGACGCAGAGCAAGAACGCCATCAGCGGACTGGAGCTCAAACGCCAGCTGGGCGTGAGCTACAAGACGGTCTGGCTCATCAAGCACAAGTTGCTGGAGACCATGTGGCTGCGCGAAGAGCGACGCCGGCTCGACGAACGGGTCGAGGTCGACGACGCGTATCTGGGCGGGGAACGCTCCGGCGGTAAGGCTGCGGGCGTGGCGCGCCCGGCAAGACGCCGTTTGTAGCGGCCGTGCAGACCTCTGACGATGGCCGCCCTCTGTTCATGCGGCTCTCGCCCGTGCCGGGCTTTACCAAAGCGGCCCTTGAGGTCTGGGCGGCCAGCAGCCTGATGCCCACCGCGTGCGTCGTTTCCGATGGCCTGTGGTGTTTCGACGGCGTGACGCAAAAGGCTGCCAGTCATGAGCGCCATGTCACGGGCGGTGGCCGTCAGGCCGCGCAGCGCCCCGAGTTCCGCTGGGTCAACACGATGCTCGGCAACCTGAAAACGGCCCTCAAGGGCACGTACCACGCTATCGATCACGCCCAATATGCCCATCGCTATCTCGCTGAATTCGCCTACCGTTTCAACCGCCGTTTCGATTTGCCCGCGATGGCGCCGCGCCTGCTTCGGGCCCGCCGTTACGACAAAACCTCATCCTCGCCGTGTGTTGATGGTCTCGGAGTCAAGTAACTAATCAGAAAAATAGTTGAAGGTTGAAGGCGGCGGTTCCCGCAGGAATCCGAGAGAATCGGGTTTCCAAGACCAAGCTCCAGAACAGGAGAACCGCCGAGATGAAGCCTACCAAGAAACCCGGGCGTCGTGCCAAGTTGCCGCTGACGGTCGTCGGCAAACAGGAGCACGAGGCCCTGCGCGCTAGCTTTGCCGAGCACGAACAGTTGTGGCTTCCGATGCGCGATCTGATCCAGAACACGCGCATCAGTGTTGACGC